>VGJH01000098.1 GCA_016867505.1 Candidatus Bathyarchaeota archaeon | reverse complement strand
ATATCCTGTGGTTTTAACCAACCATCAATACCAGGAATTAGTTTTGGTACTAATGACCCAAGTGCACCATAATGGCCTCCCTCATCGGTGTAAATGTGTGCTCTTGCTTCTGCGAGGAAGGTGTCTCCTCTATTAGTATGGGCTAGAAGGCTTGTTAAGTTGCCTTGAGTTCCGCTGGTGCAGAATGCTGCTGATTCTTTCCCAAAAATTTCAGCTGCAATCCTTTCTAATTCGTTTACAGTTGGGTCTTCACCGTATCCCATATCTCCGACCTTAGCTTTTGCTGCTGCTTCACGCATCTCTGGTGAAGGCCATGTAGTTGTATCACTTCTAAAATCGAGGTTCTTCTCCACCATAATGAATCAGGTATAGGTGATTCAATAAATATTTAAATTAAAGACTCATGGTAAAGAAAATTTGGTAGATATTAATGATTTTGCATTATTTTCTTTCAAAAATATTATTTTTTTCGTCAAGGATAATAATTTTTGGTTTAATTGGCTTATCAGATAATTCAAATCCCATCACAATGATTTCATGACCTTTCTTAATTAAATGGGCAGCAGCACCATTCATACAGAATTCGTGACCACCTTTTTTACCTTTAATTACATAAGTCTCTAGCCTTGCCCCAGTAGTATTGCTTACAACAAGAACCTTCTCATGCTCCCAAAAACCAACAGCATTCATCAAATCCTCGTCAATGGTGATACTACCAGAATAATTAATATCCGCGTCAGTGACAACAGCCTTATGAATCTTGGATCTCAATAGCCATCTCATTTTTACCACTTATTTTTTACAGTACAAAGTTGTTTTTTTCTTTTAAACTTAATTCTATTAAGGCAGCTAATTACTATATTTAACCATTTACTAAAATTAACAAAGAAAACAATGAAATTACATGTATTTTATTAGAGTACTAACACCAATAAATATCGCTAAAATACCTATAGACACTCTCATTGATCTTCCATTAAACCTTCTAACAATTTGTGCTGCAATCGGAGATGCAATAACAACGCCTAAAGACATTGAACCCAAAATTGGGAGATTAACAGATCTACCAAAGTAGATGTAAGTGATAAATCCAACTATACTAATCAGTGACTCTGAAAGAGCCTGTATGGATATTGACGATTTTTCGTCTATCCCCGATAACATCGTGCCAGTTGTTAAGATTGGACCAAATCCACTGCCTGTTAGTCCCTTATTTAATGATCCAAACAGTGTAAAGAACAGAATTTTCAGCCATGAAAAAGTCGTTTTCAATCGAAGACTAAAAATAACTAAAACACCAGAAAAAACTACAACAGTACCAATATATAGGTTAACAATTCTTGGTTGCAGATTAAATGATATACTAGCACCTAAAATGGAGCCAATAATCCCGAATAAACCAGCAAAAGCAGCAATTCTAATAGCATTGCTTCCCCAACTGAAATTTACATTCTTCAAATTATGGTTGAAAAATGAGCTTACTAAACCACCTAGACTTGAAGTGAATAAGACAACGGGAACAGCAACATCAGCAGGATATCCTAAAAGTAGCATTACTGGTGTAACGGTAAAACCATACCCCATACCTAAACTCAAATCAATTAAACCCGAAAAAAAGGATAATAAAAATAAGAGAATTAAACTTACAACATCCATAACCTAGCTAACCAAATCTATTTTAAAAAGTATTTTAAGAAAGAAGCAAAAATTTCCAATAATTTCTTTATAAAACTTCATACAATAATAAATGAGTAATAAATGGATAACTATATTAATTTAGCAAAAAAAGTGATTGAAAAATATCCATTATCAAAAGGAAACTTTCTAGAAATCAGGTTCTTTATCGGTGAATTCACTAACATTAACATTAGAAATAATGCATCAGAACAAATATCAAATGAATCAAAGATTGGTGTTGCGTTAAGAGCCCTAATTGATGGTGCATGGGGTTTCTCGACTAGTAAAAACTTCACCAAACGTGATCTGTCAACTGCGATGGAGACTGCAATCAGTGCTTCGAAAGCATCAGTGAATGGACTGAAAGAAAAAAGCGAAGTCCCCTTAAATTATACATACACTGGAAAGGCACCATTAAAAATCAAGATTGATCCACGCAGTATTCCACTAGAAGAAAAAATCAAAGTAGCTATTGAACTTGAGAAAAATATTCGCATTCAAGGTGACAAGATTAAGGTTTCGACTGCTTCGCTTACAGATATTGTTCAACGTGAAATCATTGTCAATTCTTTAGGAACAGAGGTTGATGTCTCTAACTGCTATGTGAGGATGAGTGGCAGTGGCACTGCTAGAGAAGGCACTTTAATTCAGAATGCCAGCAACTCGGTTGGCACATCAAGAGGATGGGAGACAATAACTGAGATTAATCCCACGGAGATGGGTTCAGGAATTGGTAAAAGAGCAATGAGTCTGCTAACAGCCCAGGCTCCACCTGGTGGAAGCATGAATGTTCTAATGGACCCAACCTTAGTTGGAGTCTTCATTCATGAAGCCTTTGGGCATGCAATTGAAGCGGACAGCATAATAAACAACATGTCTGTTCTTGCAGGAAAAGTCGGACATAAAGTTGGAGTAGAGGGCATCAATGTGT
This sequence comes from Candidatus Bathyarchaeota archaeon, assembly GCA_016867505.1. GTDB lineage: Archaea > Thermoproteota > Bathyarchaeia > TCS64 > TCS64 > UBA8941. The sequence continues at coordinate 2,703 of VGJH01000098.1, read as the reverse complement.
ACGAAGATCCCACGATACCAGGATTGAGAGGCAGCTATGAATACGACTCTGAAGGAACAAAAACAAGGAAAAGAGTGATTGTAGACAAAGGTGTATTGAAGGGATATCTTCACTCCCTAGAAACTGCAGCTAAGATGGGAGCTGAACCAAATGGCGGAGGAAGAGCTGAAAACTTCAACTATAAACCCATACCAAGGATGGGAGTAACGTATATTGATAAAGGCGACATGAGTCTAGAGGAGCTTTGCCAAGAAATCAAAGAAGGCGTCTACCTCAGCAAATCTTATGGAGGCTACGTAAACCCAGCAATTGGACAGTTCTTTTTCACAGCCCAAGAAGGCAGAATAATCACAAAAGGCGAGATGGGTCCATTAATACAGAATGTTTCAATGTCAGGCCTAACACTGGAAGTTCTTTCAAATGTTTTAGGAATCGGTAAAGACCTTGAAATGGCTTTTCCAGGAACTTGTGGCAAAGGGCAATCAGCTCCAGTTACTGGTGGTGGCCCATCACTTGCAGTAAAGAACGTAGTTGTAGGAGGCAGCAGATAAATGGCGAATCTTGTTACGCTGGCAAAGAAAGGAGTTGAATATGGAGCTACTCTAGGCGCAGACCAAGTTGAGGTTCTAATAGTAAATGAAAAACAGATTCATATGGAGATACGAAAATCAAGTTTGAAGGGAGGAGATATTCTAGAGGTTGGAGGCGCAGGAGTCCGGATCTATATTGGTAAATCCCTAGGCTTAGCATCGACTACTAGATTTAAGGAAATCAATGATGCGGTCAAGAAAGCATATGCTCTAGCTAAAGGCTCACCTGAAGACCCATACTTCAAGTCTCTGCCATCGAGTGGGAAATACCGAACAGTTAGAGGATTATATGATAAAGAGCTAGCAGCAGTAACTTTCGAGTCACTAGCAAAAAATATGATGGAGGGCATCAAGGAAGCTTCACTTTCAAAAGATTACACAGTATCAGGCGGTTTAACCAAATCAATTAGAGAACAAGTAATTGTGAATTCTTTAGGAGTTGAAGCAAGAACTAGAGGAGCAGCAATATCTGGAAGCATTGGAGTAAAATATGAAAAAGGAACAGATACCAGCCTAGGGTATGAACCAATTAATGGTAGAAAATTAAAGGATTTTAATCCTATTTCCACTGGGAAGATTGCTGCTGAAAAAGCGAAGAGCAGGATTGGCGCAAAGAAAATTAGCTCAGCAGTAATGGATGTCATATTAGACCATAAAAGTACTCTCGGATCATTGGCTTCTTTCATAAATTCCGGAACCAATGGACTGAGTGTAGCTTTAGGCACTGCATTTTTTACGGGAAAAATTGGTGAAAAAGTTGCAGCAAAAGGCATCACAATAAAAGATGACCCCTTTGTAGCCTCAGGAATGGCATCACAATCCTTCGACGATGAAGGCTCACCATCAATCAAACTACCATTAATCGAAAAAGGGGTACTCAAAAATTATCTCACCGACTCATACTCAGCAAACAGACTTGGAGCAAAAAATAATGGACATGGAACAAGAGTCAGCTTTATCTCGAAACCATCTCCATCAATAAGCAACCTAATTATCTCACCTGGAAGATGGAATACAGACGAAATAATCAAAGAAACAAAGAAAGGCATCTTAATAGAGGACTCAGCACTTACACTTCAAGGAGCATCAACAAACATTTCAAGAATGGTGGACAATGGCTACTACATTGAAAACGGAAAAATAATTCACCCAATAAAAAACACAATGGTTGGATTAACAGTCTTTGACGCTTTCATCAACATAAATGCCATCAGCAAGGAAATCGAAGAACTGTGGGGATCAAAAACACCAAACATTAGAATAACAAAAGCAAAAATATCGAGTGGCCAATAAAATTTTTTTAAGCATCAATACCTTGATTCAGGAATAACTATCCATGCAACCAAATATGCTAAAAGACCCACCCCATAAAGCAGAGTAAAAACAACCCAAATAAGTCTAACAAGGGTAGGATCAACATTAAAATACTCACCCAACCCACCACAAACCCCAGCCAAAATCCTATTATGAGACGACCTATACAATTTTCTAAAGCTACTCAAACATATCACACTAAACTGAAAATCTAAACTACTTCAATATAAAAATTATTAAAGAAAAATTACAATAATAAGTGGTTGGTATGCTGGTCGTAACCCATCTTCTGCATCACAGATCAGGTGGTTTTAGAACAGTAATCATCAAAATTGAGTATTTAAGTTATAAATACTCGATATTTTAACTTTAGAATAACCAGCATAAATCATAAAATATCCGTTTTGATATAGAAGTAAGCTCAATGGGATTCAGATTACCCCCATTGTGGAGACATCACCCGTAATACATCCCACTTTTTCCGTTTATTTCTTTAGGTATTCGATGAATTTATCCTCCCTTCACCATTATTGTAATTTATGGGTTCTAATTTAACAGTGACATTACTAGGAACCGGCCACCCATCGCCAAGACTGGATCGATTCGGACCTTCCACCCTAATAGAAGCAGCAGACCAAAAAATAGTAATCGACTGTGGAAGAGGAACAACCCAAAGAATCTATCAACTCAAAAACCAAACAAAAGAATACGATAAACTTTTCCTAACACACTTACACTCCGACCACACAACAGGAATACCCGACTTATGGATAACTGGATGGCTAATGGGACGATACGA
>VGJH01000097.1 GCA_016867505.1 Candidatus Bathyarchaeota archaeon | reverse complement strand
TTAATTTATGATCAGATCAACGAAGGCGAATTCCCATGGATTATGATGCAGAGCAGAAGCATTGATAATATCCAATATGACACCGCTGTGAGACAGTATATTCTTGGAGACCGAATGATTAAACGTCATAGTAGAAACATCAAGCATATTCGTCCATTCACTCAACTTGTCTGGACTGCATGGTTTGCTCGTGAACTTGTTAAACTACGTAAAACTAGTACTCTAAGGGAAGTGTACTACTCTGCACGTGGCCAAAGAGACATAGAATATGCAGATCAACAAGAAAGTGATAACATTATCACCGATTTAGAAGTTGCATTAAATAAAGCCCGTGAAGAATTTGGGATATTTCCAGAAGAACGAAGTGCAATATTTGGTGATTTGACTATCGAATACACAGTGCCAGGATATGAAGGAAGAAAAACAAACCTAACCGATCACCCTGATGGAGTAATGGTGGGTCCAGCAGTAACAAGTAGTGAATTCGTTGAAACAACCGCAAATAAAATACTTGTCATTGAAAAAGGTGCAATGTTTACTAGACTTGTTGAAGAGCAAGCACACAAAAAATTTAATGCCATTCTAATACACACCGCAGGTCAAAGCCCACGCAGTACACGAAGCATAATTCACCGATTAAATAAAGACTACAACATGCCAGTATACATCTTCACTGACGGAGATCCTTGGGGAGTTCACATAGCAATGGTCATCGTTTCTGGCTCAGCTAATGCAGCTCATTTAAGAGGGTTAACAACACCCGATGCTAAATGGATTGGGGTCTGGGCTTCAGATATTATTAATTACAAATTACCTACAGAGAACCTAACAGACTTTGATAAAAAACGATTAATAGAATTACAAGAAGATCCAAGGTACAAGGAAGAACCATGGAATCGTGAGATTGAGACTTTTATAAAGATCCAGAAGAAAGCTGAATTAGAAGCTTTTAGTCGTTATGGTTTAACCTATATAGTTGACAAATATCTTCCTGAAAAACTCGCAGAGTCATAGAACCCGTTTAAATATTATTTCTTCACCCTTTTAATATGAACATAATGTCGGCTCTATCAAAAATGAAATCAATTGCAATTCTTCCTATACTACTAGGATTGATCTTATTGATTATTGGAGGATTTGTGACTTTCTACTCGTATAATCTAAATGGAACCCCCCGAGTTTTTTGGCCAATTGGAATGCTCGTAGCAATTTCAGGTGTTATAGTCATTATTTCCATGGAGAGATAAAATGCTAAAAGGTATAATCATGGCTGGTGGTGAAGGTAAAAGATTCAGACCATTAACCTATTATTTTCAAAAGTGTATGATACCAGTCGGTGAGGAACAAAAACCAATTTTAGAATATATTATTAGGTTATTAAGGCATCATAAAATTGTTGATTTAGTTGTTTTAACAGGGTATCGACACCAGCAAATAGTTAATTTCTTTAATAAAGGCGAAAGATTTGGAGTAAAAATTGAATATGTCCTTGATGATCCTGATTTAAAAGGAAGTGCAAATGCTCTACTAAATGCTTACCGAAAAGGAGCTATTTCAAAAGAAGACACCCTAGTGATATATTATGGAGATATTTTAAGCAACATAAATTTGGAGGGATTATTAAAGCAACACAACGAAACCGGTTATTCTTCAACAATTGCTCTGGCAAGAAAATTTAATATCAGTGTAGGAACTGCCGATATTGATAAAAAAAGAATAACCCAATTTGTTGAAAAACCAGATCTAGAGAAACCTGTCAGCATTGGAATTCTTGTTATTAATGGTTCTTTACTAGATTTCATGGATAAACTACAAAAAGAAGGGCAGTTAACATCCTTTGACTTAATGGGTGATGTAGTTTCATTACTTGTTAAACAAGGTGAACCTGTAGGAGCATATTTAACAGATGCTTTCTGGTATGATGTAGGTAGTTTAGAAAAGTATGAACGATTAGATAATCAGAGACTAGATGTTGAGATGGGTTACCTTTTAAAGTGATGACTTTCCAATTTTAATCCAAAAATTCTTAAAGAGTCTAATCTGCTCATTAACCGGCGGATATTTGGTTGAAAGCTATCATTCTTGCAGGTGGATTTGGTACACGGCTTAGACCCTTAAGCTGCACAAGACCCAAAATGTTGTTACCAGTAGCTAATCAGCCTCTAGTTGATTGGTGTCTAAAAACATTATCTAACGGTGGTGTGGACACTGTAATACTAGCAGTCAATTATATGGCTGAAGCTTTAGTACGTTATCTTGGTACAACAAAATATGATTTGGGTTTACTATATTCACGCGAGCAACGCCCTATGGGTACCGGTGGTCCTCTAAAAAAAGCAAAAGATCTGTTGACAATGAATGAACCATTCATAGTAATGAATGGTGATGTTATTACTGATTTTGACATTAAGCGATTAGTTGATTTTCATAAAGAGAAGAAAGGTTTAGCTACTTTAGCAGTTGTTGAAGTTGCTGATCCAAGTAGATTTGGCTCAGTTGAGCGAGATTATGAGGGTCATATACTACGATTCGTTGAAAAACCTGAACCCGGAAAGGCTCCTAGTAACCTCATCAACGCAGGAATTTATGTTCTTGAACCAGAGGTCCTAAATTATATACCTAATAGTGGAAAAGTTTCAATAGAAAGAGAAGTTTTCCCGATACTAGCTAAAGAAGGGAAACTATATGGTTATGAAATTCATGGTCAATGGATGGATGTTGGGGTATCAGGCGATTATCTTAGAGCAAATGCACTTCTTTTAGCTCGTAATGATGGAGTGAGATCAGAGAAAGCGAAAGTAGATGCATCAGCAATGTTACTTTCTCCTAGTGATCTAGCTGAAGGTGTTGAGGTTGGTGCAGAATCAGTAATTGGTCCCAATGTATCAGTTGCTGAGAATGTATTAATTGGTAAAGGCTGTAGGATTGAGAATTCAGTAATTTTCTCTGGTGCAACAATTGGTGACTATACAAATATCAAAAATGCAATAATTGGTGAAAATGCTATTCTCCATAAGTGGGTTAAAATTGAGTCTGGTTCACTAATCGGAGACTATGCTGAAATTGAGGATGGAGTTACATTAACAGAAGGAGTAACTGTATGCCCCTCTAAGACTGTTGGAGAAAGCATTTTGAACCAACGTCAGGTGATGTAGTGGGTCAGCTCTTTGGTACTAATGGTGTCCGTGGAGTTGTGAACCAAGAGATAACCGTCGATATGGTTACTCGGTTAGCAGCCTCTATAGGAAATACTTTAGGGAAAGAGATTGCCTTAGGCCGAGATGGTAGATTAAGCAGTCCCATGTTTAGAGACGCAGCAGTTTCTGGCCTTTTATCTGTGGGCTGTAATGTACATGATTTTGGCCTTTTACCGACGCCAGCCCTCCAATATTGTCTTAAAAACTTGAATCTTGATGGTGGATTAATGATTACTGCAAGTCATAATCCTCCACAATTTAATGGTGTCAAAGTTGTTGCTAGAGATGGTGTTGAGATACCGAGAAGTTTAGAGGATCAAATTGAAGGAATATATTTTGGTAAAGGACCAAAATTAGCTTCATGGGATAATGTTGGGAAAATTTATTCACGCGATGTTATTGAGACTTATATTAATAAAGTTATTTCACTTGTAAATGCTGAAAAAATTAGGGAAAAACATTTCAAAGTTGCATTAGATCTTGGTAATGGTGCTGCATCGGTTGCTGCACCTTATATTGCTCAAAGACTAGGATGCGAAGTCTATACAATAAATGCAGAAATCGATGGGAGATTCCCTGGAAGAGAATCAGAGCCACGTCCTGACAACCTAGGCAACTTACAATTATTAGTAAAATCCACAAAATCTGATTTAGGGATAGCATTCGATGGTGACGCAGATAGATCAATTTTTTTAGATGAAAAAGGAGAAGTTTTGTATGGTGATAGAAGCTTCGCCTTAACAGCAAAAGATTATCTAAAACGTTACCCTGGCTCAAAAGTTGTAACCTCTGTCAGTAGTAGCAATGCGATCGTGGATGTTGTTGAAAAAGAAGGAGGCATTATCCATTGGACGAAAGTCGGTAGCGTAGATATTAGTCGTGCCATGGTTGAAAATGGTATTATGTTTGGTGGAGAAGAAAACGGTGGTGTGATGTATGGTTTCCATAATCCTGTAAGAGATGGCTCAATGACAATGGCTCTAATTTTATGGATAATGGCAAATGAAGGACGTAGTTTATCCAATCTAATTGCAGAGCTCCCTCAATATGCTCAAATGAAAGACCGTGTAAAATGTCCAAATGACCTAAAAGAAAAAGTGTTAAAAATATTAGCATCGAAAGTGAAGGCGCCAAAAATCGATACAATGGATGGATTGAAACTATATTATCCTGATGGAAGCTGGATATTAGTTAGGCCAAGCGGCACTGAGCCAATATATCGCCTTTATGCTGAATCTGATACTCAAGAAAAAGTTAAAAAACTTGTTGAAGAAAACAAAAAAATTATCGAAGACACCATTTACTCAATACTTTAATGCCTCAATGATCTTGCCAAATCAAATAATGCTGCTTCTGGATCTTTAGCTTTAACAACACCGCTAGCAACCAATATACCTTCAGCTCCAAGCTTTTGAGCAGCAGCTACATCCTCTCCATTTGTTATCCCAGCTCCACAAAGCACTTTCACTTTTGGATTAATTACTTTCACAGCTTTAACTGCACCAGAAACAACCTCTGGCTTTGCCTTAGATACAGAGATACCTGAACCAATCAACTCTGGGGGTTCAATCGCTATAGAGTCTGGATTATATCTTGCAACAATTTTAGCTTTCTCCACAGTATCGACGCAGACAACTGAGATTAATTGAACTTCCTTTGCTCTTTTCACAGTTGCTTCAATAATATTAAGTGGTAACTGTTTTTCACTATGGTTTATCAGTGTACCAACGCAACCAGATTCAGCGACTGCTTCTGGTAGAATATGTCCAGTAAACTGACCATAACCCACAGCATCAATATGCTGAGCAAAAACAGGGGTTTCAGATGAATCGATAAGCATTTTAACATCTACAATTTGGGGAGCTAAAGCAATGCTGGTTCCTGTTTTCAAATGAACCTTCTCAGCAATTTTAGCTAATTCAACCGCTTTTTCTCCAATGCTCTCTTTATATGTCTTAAAATTTACTAGGATTAACGGGTAATTAACTAGTATGCCTTCCATTTACTCTCTGACTACTTAGACCTAGGATAGTTAATTAGTTTACCTCTCACACGAAACTGATTTTAATCGAATAACATATAAGCAACTTCGTTGACCGATAACTGGGATTAAAACTCAACGAGAATAATTATTATAAAATAGGAATTTTGGCAGATATTCATGCCATCGAGGAATATGCTTTTCTAAAGCAT
>VGJH01000096.1 GCA_016867505.1 Candidatus Bathyarchaeota archaeon | reverse complement strand
TTTTCTTTACCTGGAGGGATATTGGCGGATAGGTATGGTCGTCGTAAAATAATCGTTTGGGGTACATTTCTAAGAACTTTTTCACCTTTACTCTATTTCTTAGCACCAAATTGGCAATGGATTATTGTTGCAGCCCTTTTTAATGGATTTAATAGCCTCTATATGCCTGCTTTCCAAGCAATAGTTGCTGACTCTATACCCTCAAGGTCAAGAGGTACTGGTTATGGTGCTTATAGTACGTTTACTAGTATTCCAATGTTTTTCAGTCCCGCAATAGGTGGATTCTGCATGGATCAGTGGGGATATGTTGACGGAATTAAGCGTTTTCTAGCAATCTCTGTTGTCGTAAATTTGATTGTCACTTATGTTAGATGGAAGTACATTAAGGAGACCCTAGATACTAAACGCAATCCCAAAAATCAAAGCAGGTTCTCAATGAAATCAGTCACCGACCAACCTAAACCAATCAAAGTAATGTTATGGGTGGCCGTTATTGGAAGTTTTAGTACAAGACTGGTTATGGATTTCACAAATCTGTATGCTTTAGATGTTATTAAAATAACTAATACTCAGCTTGGGCTTGTTCAAACTATTGTTGGGTTATTAATGGCTGCGCTTGCTTTGCCGGCAGGAATGTTGAGTGATAAATATGGTAGAAAAAATAATATTATGTTAAGTAGGGTAGCGAATCCAATTACCCAATGGCTTTTAGCATACACAACTGATTTCCCAATGTACGCTGGTGCACGGTTCTTTAATGGAGTAGCCATGGCATTTGGAGGTGGAGGTGGATATGCAGGAGGCCCGTCGTGGAGTGCTTTAATTGCAGATATTGTGCCACCAAATAAGAGAGCAACTGTGATTGGTACACAAAACACTGTCTCAGCATTGGTAGGAGCTCCATCTGCAATACTTGGTGGATGGCTCTGGCAAATCTATAGTCCTCAAACACCATTCATTATTTCAGGGGTAATTGGTTTAGTTGCAGCTGGGTTATTCTGGTGGGGTGTTGACGAACCAACTAAAGAAGAAAAGCTTGAGTTAATTGAAAAACATGAAAAAGAAGTTGCTGAAAGAGCTAAAGATAAAGGATAAACTTTTTTTTATCTTTTTTAGTTTTAGATTGTTTGTGAGAATTTATTTTCAATATTGGTTCTGTGTAATGTATTGTATGCACAGAATGGTATGAGCCTTTTATCAGGTGTTGCATAATGTATGCAGCATCTTTCTACACGCTCAAGATCAAAATTATATGGGTCCATGAAGTGCATGCATCCAACAAATAATCCTTTTTTCTTTAACACTTCCGGGATTTCCTTGAATTGGTTTAGTAATGCAACTTTCAACAGATCATTGTAATCGAAGTAATCGGGTGCTTTTTGTTTATCAATGGTTTTAGATATTTTGTATAATAATGAAACTTTTCTGATTAAGTCATTGATTAAAGGTCTCTCTGTTTTTAACTCCTGCAAGATAATGTTTCTAGCTTTCTCTAAATCTACGAATCTGTTAAGTGTTATATAGCTTCCATTTTTTTCAAATAAGTATACCCCTAATCCACAGTGCATGTGGGTGGCAGCTGTAGATCTTTTTTCTTTCGATATCTTCTCAATCATCATCTCCAAAGGTGCAAAAGCAGGAATTGGAAGCCAATCATATCTACTAATTCTTCCATTAGTCTGTTCCTCAACCAATTTTACTACATCAGATACAGTAATTCTCTTTTTTAGAAGATCTTCTTTCATTATTCGACCAGTAAAGGAGACTGGTTGAAAATTAACTGCCTTAACAATATCCAAGTTTTTGAATCCAAAATTTATTATCGCACCTAACTGTTCATCATTTACTCCTTTTACTACTGTTGGTACAAGAGTTGTTGGGATGTCTGCTGCTCTCAAGTTTTCGATTGCTTTCTTCTTAACTGGGAATGCATTGTATCCACGTGTTTGAATGTAGGGCAATGGTGTTACTCCATCAAACTGTAGGTAAGCAATGTTTAGACCAGATTTTTTTAGTTGTTTAGCAAATGAAAGGTCTTCAGAAATTTTTACACCGTTCGATGCTAGTATTGTGTACCTGAAACCAAATTCTTTTGCCATTTTGATAATATCGAAAATTTTTGGATGTATTGTTGGCTCGCCACCAGAGAATTGTACTGCCCAGACTGGGTTTGGCTTTTGGTTTCGTAGCATGACTAACATTCTTCTGATTTGCTCGAAACTTGGTTCATAACTGGTTCCAGTAACATTTGCGTTTGCGAAACATATTGGACAATTTTGGTTACATTTGTTAGTAATGTCTATGTTAGCCAACATTGTATGCGTCTTGTGTTCCTCACAGAGTCCACAATCTCTGGGACAATCATCTGCTGATATGGTGTTTGGGTTCTCAATTGGATCGCCTTCAACTTGGTACCTTAATTGTTGCTTAAACAATGAAGCATCTGACCAGTAGACATCTTTAAAATAACCATGGTCTACGCACTCTTTTTCAATAAATATTTTTCCTTGCTCCTCGAAGACTCGAGCTTCAAGCGTTGATAAACAAATAGGGCATATCGACTTTGTTTTCTTTGAATATTTTATAAACTGTAACTCATTTTTTTCTTTATCATAATTGCTAGGTAAAATAGGCTGGTGTATTAGGTTTGTTTCAACCACAGCTCACCACCAAGATTTTTATTTAAAACCATTTTATTTAAGTGTATTTATTTTCCCAATTACGAATCATTGGAGTGTAAGAGAGAACTCTTATCTTTTTGTATATAGATGAATTAATATTAATGAGTTAAAAAATGAAACGTATAGTACTCTTAACCTCAACGCTGTTAATTGGTTTTATCATTTTAGGAATATCACAAAATATAAATCAAGTTCCAATTAATGGTCTAAAACATGTCAACTATACTGTAATAAACTCATACCCTCACGACTCAACTGCTTATACTCAAGGTCTAGTATGGTATAAAGGAAAGTTGTTTGAAGGAACTGGGCTCTTTGGTGGCTCAAGTCTGAGAAATGTTACTCTTTTAACGGGTGAAGTTATGAAGATTCGTAACCTTTCATCAACATTTTTTGGTGAAGGCATCACAATCTATGATGATAAAATATACCAGCTTACATGGAAAAATAATGTCTGTTTTGTTTACGACATATCTTCTTTTAATGAAATTAATTCTTTCAAATATGATGGTGAAGGCTGGGGATTAACAAATGATGGAGTTTATCTAATAATGAGTAATGGCACCTCTACTCTTAGTTTTCTAAATCCCTCAAATTTTTCATTAATTAAAACAATCAAAGTTTATGATGGTAATGCTCCTGTAGATAGAATTAATGAATTGGAGTATGTTGAGGGCATCATTTACGCCAATATTTGGTTAACTGATACAATAATTGGTATTAATCCCCAGAATGGGCAGGTTGTTGAGAGAATTGATTTCTCCAAATTAAAAAACAAGGATTGGCTCAATATTGATGTATTAAATGGAATAGCATACGATCCTGATAATAAGAGAATATTTGTAACAGGAAAATTGTGGCCACTACTTTTTGAAGTCAAGTTGATTAAATGAAATTTTATAAAATTTCTCCTAAGGCAAGCTGATATCCTAATAAGAAATGCAACTTCGCTCCCTTGAGAACTGGTTCAATGTTGGCGTATTCGTTGGGTGTATCACGTAAAGCACCTCTGTTACCACTCATGCCAACTGTTGGGATGCCTTTAGCGAAGCTTACATTACAGTTTGATGCTGCCCTATTACTAAGAGTTGGTTCAATACCAAACTGCTTGTATGCTGCTTCCGCCATTTTTACCAGCTTATTTTCTCTTCCGCCAGGAATCTGACCAGCTGGTATTTCGGAGTATGGCTCAATATAATACTGGTATCCCTGCTCTTTCGCTGCTTCATCAGCGATTTTAAAAATTTCTTCCTTAATTTTTCTCAAATTTTCATTATCCATTGACCGAAGGTCAACTGAGAACCAGCCATCTTCGCTTTTATGATTATAGACTTTAGCTGCACCCAGCATAGCAATGTTGAGTAAAGTTCTTTTTTCAGCTTCTTGCGGGAGAGGTATGTTAAAGATTTTATCAACAGCTTTAGCAATGGCTCTCGTAACGTTCGGTAAGCCGCCATTAAGTGTATGACCTCTTTCGCCTTTGAAATGAATCTTAAACCAATGGATGCCAATAGCGCCATAAGTTATTCCTCCAAGTCCTCCACCAGTCTCAAGTATGTAATCGATTTCATTGCCATGATCCTTGATGAATCCCTTCATCCCATTCAAGGCAGTTTCTTCTTGTGCGCATGCAACGAAATATATTCGAGCATGAGGCTTAACCCATGGGAATGTAAATAATTTAGCAATCCCCAAAAGTGAAGCACAGGTTGCACTACTGTTTGTGCCTGGACCAACCATCTTTCCCTCACTTTCGATAATTGGTTTATCCCAAGTTTTCACATAGTCCGCAACAGTTGCCAAGTCATCCATGGTAGCAATATAAGCAATGGTTGGACCAGAACCATCTAACATACCAACAGCATTCAAGTGAGAGTCAACATGGGATTTACTTAGTCCATATTCCTTAAACTTTTTAACTATATCCTCAGCACGAGGTGTCTCAGCACCTGAAGGAGCATAAATCTTAGCGAGCTTCTTCCATTCATTCTTTAAATCTTCAACATTATTATCATACTCCCTGAAAGCTCGCTGGGTAACAGAACTAGAAAAAAACTTCTTAGCCTCATCATCATAACTCAAACTAAACACATCACCCAAAATACCACCTTATAATACTTAAAATTAATAACTCAACACTTAATGATTCTGGCATCGAAATTATTATGGAATACAGTATCAGGCTCAAATAATCTTAAAAAAATCCTTAACATTTTTAATATGCAAGCATTTTTGATACATCATCATGGTTGAGCCTATACTAAAGTGGGCAGGAGGGAAAAGAAGCCTAATTCCATCAATAATAAAACTCCTACCAAAAGATTATCCCCAGAAGACATACCACGAACCATTCTTCGGTGGAGGAGCATTATTTTTTACTTTAGAACCTAAAAAAGGCTCAATAAATGACATAAACTCTAGATTAATCAATTTTTATAGAGTAGTCAGAGACCAACCTGAAGAATTAATTGAACAAGCCCAAAAATACCCTTACGAGAAAGAAGCATTCTATAAAATACGAGAAAAATACAATACAAAAGAAATAACTCAGGTTGAGGACGCTGCAATCACATTATACCTTAACAAATCAGCCTTCAATGGCCTATATCGTGTAAACTCTAAAGGAAAATTCAACGTACCTTTTGGTAGATACAAGAATCCGACAATAGTTGATGTAGAACGAATTAGGTTAGCTAGTAAATTATTAAAAAACGTCTCGATATTTGAGAAGGATTTCTCT
>VGJH01000095.1 GCA_016867505.1 Candidatus Bathyarchaeota archaeon | reverse complement strand
GTGAATTAATGCGTTTAGGAGCAGATGTATATGTTGTTATGACAAACATGGCTGAAAAAATTGTTCATCCATATGCACTAGAATGGAGTACAGGAAATCCTGTTGTAACTGAACTAACTGGCCAAATAGAACATGTTACATATGGTGGTGAGCACGAAAAACGAGCAGATTTAATTCTTGTGGCACCATCAACAGCAAATACTATAGGTAAAGCAGCTACAGCAATTGATGATACGCCTGTAACTACCTTACTGACAACCGCTATCGGTGCAAGAATTCCAATAATTTTTGCTCCTGCGATGCATGCAAGTATGTATAAACACCCCATCGTTGTTGAAAATATTAAGAAACTCCAAAGTATTGGTATTGATTTTCTAATGCCACGTTTTGAAGAAGGGAAAGCAAAAATTCCTGATACAACTGAAATAGTTGAAGCTGTTAAATTAAAACTATGTAAAAATCAAGATTTGAAAGGATTAAGGTTTTTAATTACTGCTGGCCCCACCAGAAGTTACATTGATGCTTTTCGGTATATTACTAATCCAAGTTCAGGAAAAATGGGTGTTGCCATCGCTGAAGAAGCATTAGAAAGAGGAGCTGAAGTAACTTTAGTTTATGGACCAGCCACTCATCCACCTCCGGCAGCAGCAAAAATTATCAAAATTGAAACAACGGAAGAGATGCTTGAGGTAGTTGTTAAAGAATTGAAGTCAATTAAATATGATGTCGCAGTCCTTTCTGCAGCTGCAGCAGATTTTGGATTAGATGACAGAAAAATGGAAAAAACTTCTTCGGATCAAGGCGAGTGGGTGTTAAAATTAAAAGCATTACCAAAAATAATTGCACAAGTAAAAAAGACTTCTCCTGACATATTCCTCGTAGGTTTTAAAGCTGAATATAATATTACACAAGAAGAACTTATTGAAAGAAGCTATAAACGTCTAAAAGAGATGAATATGGATTTAATAGTAGCAAACGATGTTGGTAAAGAAAACACAGGATTTAATGTAGACACCAACGAAGTCTTCATCGTAGATCCTAAAAAGAAGACAATTCATGTACCACTAACTCAAAAAAGAGAAGTCGCTTCAATATTAATAAATAAAATTATTAAATTACTTAAACTTTAAATCTTTTCAAAATACATTGAATCAGGTATATTTGGTAAATTCTTATAAATTCTCATATGTCAAAAACGAAGAAGATTTCTACAATTATATTACTTTAATAAAGACAACTTGGCCAGAGGAAAATGTAGACAAAATTGCTATAAGACTAATGAATACAATCCCCAATTTTAATTATAAAAATATTTATACAATAAAAAAAGAAAATCAGATTATAGCAAGTTTAACACTAATTCCGCAAAAATGGAGTTTTGGCGGAATACCGATAAAAGTCGCTGAAATGGGATTAGTAGCAACATTACCTCAATACCGAAACCTTGGCTTACAAAGAATATTAAACAAAAAATATGATGAAACGTTAATAAAAGAAAATTACGATTTATCTGTAATCGAAGGAATTCCATATTTCTATAGGCAATTTGGATATGAATATACTATACCCCTTGATTCAGAAATTAACATCCCATTAAAATTTTTACCAGATACCAATTCACAATACTCTATTAAAAAAATTGAATTAATTGATATTCCAAAAATCATTAAGTTAAATGATATTACAAAAGAAAAATTTTTTATTAATAGTATAAGATCCAATGAAGTTTGGAAAAAACAAGAGGAAAATGGGTGGCAGGCGGATTGGCCTTTTAAAACCTATCTCTTATTAGAAAAAGGGATAATTAAAGCATATCTTAGAGCTGAAATAGTTAATAATAAATTAGTTCTTATCGAAATATCGAATACTAAATCAAACGAGTCAAGGAATATTTGTGGATTTTTAAAAAAAATAGGTTTAGAAAATAATGTTGATGAATTAGTTTGTAGAATTAATCATCACGAATTTTTTTCAAATTATTTGGTTAAAAACGGTGGTAAAAAAAATAAACCATATGCCTGGCAAGTTAAGGTAGTTAACTATTTTAATTTTTTTAAGAAAATTATTCCAATACTTAATAATAGGCTTTATACTTCTTCATACAATTTTTTAGAATCTGAATTAAAAATAAATTTTTTTAAAAACAGTATAATACTTAACTTTTTTAATGGTCAGATTAATGATGTTAAGGAAGATAAAGGAATAAAAAGAAGTGAAATACAATTTAACCCTATAGTTTTTCCTAAAATACTATTTGGATGTGCAAGTCACAAAGAATTAACACAAAATTATCCTGATATCTCAATAAATTCAAAATATCAAGAACTAATCAAAACTTTATTCCCCAAATTTAAGAGTAACATATATCCTTGTTATTAAATTAACAAAATTTTATGTTTAACAATATTTTTTATTCACTTTTTTTCATACTCTTAATAAATGGTTTTTAAGTATGTTAACCTTAAATAAATAGACCTTTGAAAGACGACGAAATTAAGACAAAAAAACAAATCGTTGGTAAAGCCATACTTTGCATGTTAAAAACCAATGTTCATGATCATGTAATTTATCGTATAAAATTGAATGAATTAAAAGACCTTGTTGAAGCAATAGGATTAGAAGTCGTAGATGAAATTGTCCAAGTCAGATTCAAGCCATATGAAATTGCATGCATTGGTAAAGGTAAAGTTCAGGAACTTAGAAAAAAAGTAATAAATAAAGATGTAAAAATTGTTATTTTTTATAATCTATTAAAAAGCAGTCAAAAATTAAATTTAATAAAAGCAGTCGGATGCGATGTTATTGATCGGTATGAATTAACTCTAGAGATATTTGATCAAATGGCATCTGATAATCTGAGTAAATTACAAATTGAAGCAGCAAAATTAGAAAAATTAGCACCATTTTACAAACTTGCTGCTAATCTAAATTTCACTCAAGATAGACCTTTTTTCCATAGTGGTGGTGAATACGCTTTTCGTTCACAATTACGAGAACTAACTAGAAGAAGAGCAAGTATACGTAAAGAAATTGGTACACTCGTCGAAGAGAAAAAACAACAAATTGCTAATAGGAAAAAACTTGGTTATCCTGTTGTATGTATTGCTGGGTACTATAATGCTGGGAAAACGAGTCTATTTAATGCATTAACTGGTGAAAAAAAGCCTGTCAGCGATCGACCCTTTACTACCCTAAGCAGTAAATATCAAAAAAGATTCATTGATCATGAAACAAGTGTGTTATTTATTGATACTATTGGTTTTGTGTTAGATTTAGATCATAGGTTAATAAAATCATTTCAAATAAATTTTGAAGATATTCGTAGTTCCGATTTAGTTATATTGTTATTTGAAATTAGTGTTGATACATTAACACTTCAATTAAAACTGAAAGAAGGATTCAGTTTACTCAAAGATATTGGTGTTGATATGAATAAAATTATGATAGTCTTTAATAAACTTGATAAAAATCCTGAATTCACTGAAAAAACTATTAAAGAATTACTTTTAGATTTGTATGATACACCATATATCGCAGTGTCTGCAAAAGATCGCACCAATTTAAAGGATTTACTTAACTTAATATCGAATAAGCTTAAAGAAAAATCAACCATAAATATAATATCATCAATTTAAAAATAACTATTAAAATATTATAATTTTTTATAAAAACCTGATATTGACATTAAACAATTATTATTTACTATTAAAATTTCAATGTTTACGAATCGTTTAAATGCAAGACATGTTGATTCAATACAGCTAATCCAAAAAAGGAGAGGCGAATATGCCTAGGCCAAGATCACCAAGAAGAGGATCGAGATCATTCTCTCCGAGACGGAGAACCGACCATATTGACGGACGGATTAGATACTGGCCTACACCCGTAGAAGGACCACAACTCCTAGGCTTCGCCGGATATAAGGCTGGAATGACGCATCTTTTTGTTATTGAAGATAGCGAAAAGAAGCCTGAATTCGGGCAAGAAATTAAGGTTGCAGCAACTGTGATTGACACACCACCAATGCAAATGTGTGCAATCAGAGGATATGAAATGACTTATGAAGGATTAAAAGTTCTTTCAGAAACATGGATGGCTGAACCTGATAAAAATTTATTAAAAAAATTGAAAAATACCCGAAAACCAGATCCAGCCAAAGCGCTTGAGCACCTCACAAGCCTACTCGGTAAGATAAAAGAAATTAGAATTCTTGCCGCAACACAACCACGACTTACATCCATGCCTAAAAATGTACCAGATCTTATTGAAATTAAGATAGGTGGAGGAAGCATAGAAAATCAACTAGATTATGCTAAAAACCTCTTGGGAAAAACAATAAGTGTTTCTGACATTTTTAAACCTGGAGAATTCGTGGATATTGCTGGTGCCACAAAAGGAAAAGGTTTCCAAGGCCCAGTAAAGAGATGGGGTATCCGCATTCTACAGAATAAGTCTAGAAAAACTATTAGGGGCGTAGCAGCAATCAATCCAGCCGCACCAAGGACAATTAATCCAAATGTTCCACGTGCAGGACAAATGGGACTTCACCATAGAGTGGAGATAAATAAAAGAGTCGTTCTAATTGGCTCGGATGGAAATAAGGTTACACCAACAGGTGGATTTAACAGGTATGGTCTAGTTAAAGGAGACTATCTTGTTATAAAAGGAAGTGTTATGGGACCAGCTAAAAGGTTGGTACGATTTAGGAAAGCGATAAAACCAATGAAATTACCAGAAACAGCTCCAAATGTCACCTTCATAAAAACTGAATGGAAGAAGGAGGTTAAACAATGAAAGTTCCTGTAATAAATTTAGCAAATGAAACAATTGACGAAATTGAACTACCAAAAATATTCAGTACACCTCTAAAAAAACTAGTAATTAAAAGAGCTGTTATAGCACAACAAAGTAAGAATTTCCAACCTCAAGGAAGAGATCCAATGGCTGGAAAGAGAAACACTGCTTTGTCTCGAGGTACTGGACATGCTCAAGCAAGACTGCCAAGACTTAAACAAAGTAATAGAGCAGATTTTGCAGTTCAAGCAGTAGGTGGACATAGAGCATTCCCTCCATTATCAGAGAAAAACATTATCAAGGCCATCAACAAAAAAGAAAAACGTTTAGCAATAAGATCTGGAATTGCTGCAACAGCAAACAAGGAAATTGTTCAAGCTAGAGGGCACAAATTAAATGAATCAACAATCTTACCACTAGTAATAGATGATGCACTAGAAAATATTCAAAAATCAAAGGAATTTAAAGAATTCTTAGAAAAACTTGGTTTATTAAATGATGTCGAGCGTGCTGATAGGAAAACAATTCGTGCAGGTAAAGGAAAGATGAGAGGTAGGACAAGAAAAATTGGTAAGGGTCCACTCATTGTAGTCTCTGATGACAACGGTATTAGTAAGGCTGCACGAAACTTACCTGGAGTAGACATAATAACGTTAAGAAATCTAAATGCTGAATTA
>VGJH01000094.1 GCA_016867505.1 Candidatus Bathyarchaeota archaeon | reverse complement strand
AAGGAATATTTTTGGATCTTTGTTGTACTCCATAACTGCGAGAAGCCCAGAACCACAGTTGCCACAAACGGGTTTCTCAGAAAACTTCCATAACCGATCTTCGTAACTCCAAAACCGACAATTCATGCAGGCTACATTAATTTTTCTAGCATGGATGCTTTTACGCATATAATTTAATTGTTCCTCCGAACCTGCTTCTTTAACCAAAATATCATCGATGTCAGCATAAGCTTCGAGAATGTGTTTTGCGAGTGGACTCGGTTGAACGCTGATGTATTTTTTAATGTCAACCCGATTGATGTTTATCTTTGTTACAATCTCTTTAACTGATTCAAGATCAAGCTTGGAAGTATAAACCTCCTGCAATGTCTCTTTGAAAATTGGTGTGTTTTTATACCTATTATAAATTCTTGAAAGCCCCTCAGAGCCGATTGATCTACCTCTTCTTATTACACCAAACCTTTCTGCAATGAATTTAAAATTATAAGTATATGAAAACCTCGTATTCAAGTAATCGTTAAGTCTATTCTCGACTTTTTCAGGCGTTAATTCTCTGAATGCTTTAACTATTGTATCAAGATCATTTTCAGTTATTTTGTATGGTGCCTCTAGTAGAATCCTGTAGGCATCATTCCACCATCCATGAATTAAATCAAATTCGCTTAAAATCGAATCTAATATGCTACCTAAAGTTGTATTCACTCGGTTACCAAATCCACTATGAATTACTAACCATTTATCATATGCTTCAAAAAGAATTTTTTCTTTATCTGGTAAAATTACCCCCGTCTCACTTTGTGCCTGAATTTCAGCAATAATAATTCTAACCGAAGCAGGCTTCAAATTGTATTGATTAGATATTGTTTCTACAGTTTTTTCAATTCCCTTTTTTTCAAGCTCTTCACTAATTTCTACTCTAATTTCATTTACCTTTTCAGCTAAATCTTTAGGTACACCAAGTAGTTCTCCATCCCAACCGGGGAGAGCACCCAAGGGATCATCACTGGGTAAAACGAAGAGTCTGCCATTTTCTTCATCTATTTGCAGGATCTTCCAGACATGCCCACGGAGAATAACATTTAAACCAACTCTAGCACGTAGATTCCAAAACTCGTCTCCAACTGTTCCAATAATCTTGTCAGTGATTACATTAATGAAAGGATAACGCCTTTCATCGTTAATCATACCCAAATTTTCGTAATAATATAATTGACCTTTTTTGGTTTTCATAAAATTGTTCTCCTCAATTTTCAATAATCCTATTGAACTAGCAAACTTAGCTACCTCAATAAACTCGTTTAGGCTTAATTTTTTGAAAGGATATGCCTTTAAAATCGTGTCAAATATTTCCTGATACTCAATTTTTCCTTCTTCAAGAATTATACCTACAATTTGATGGCACAACACATCATATGGCTTATTATAAATTGTAATGGGTTCTATCTCTTTCATTTGTGCTTTCTTAACCGAAGCAAGTGATTCAAGCAGGTCTTCGCCATATGAGCTAACAATAATACCTTTACTCTTTTTAGTTAGGCTATGACCAGATCTTCCTACTCTTTGAATTAATGTTGAGATCTGTCGTGGACTATTGTATTGGACTGTTA
The DNA here is from genome assembly GCA_016867505.1 of Candidatus Bathyarchaeota archaeon. Lineage (GTDB taxonomy): Archaea > Thermoproteota > Bathyarchaeia > TCS64 > TCS64 > UBA8941. Next base: position 3,871 of record VGJH01000094.1, on the reverse strand, counting down.
AATCAACATCTCCAATATCTATACCTAGTTGAAGAGTTGATGTGCATACAATTGCTTTAAGATCTCCTGACTTGAACTGGTCTTCTGTTTTGTGACGTTGTTCTCTACTTAAGCTACCATGATGTACTTCAACTTTCGAATCTATAAGCGCTAATTTATGGCCAAGGCTTTCAGCTTGGCCTCTGCCTTGAACAAAAATCAGAGTTTTCTGGTGTTCATTAATTAATTCTTTGATTTTCCTGATTCTGCTAACAAATTTTGCTGATGAGTGAAGATCATCAGCTAATTCAAAATCAGAGATATCAGGTTCAGGGTATTCAATTGAATATTGATGATCCTTATCAATTTCAACTTCAACAATTCTTGAATCCTTTACACCACTTAAAAAATTTGAGACCTCTAAGGGATTACCGACCGTGGCGCTTAATCCGATTCTTTGAAATTCCCTTTTAGTAATTCTCCCTAATCTCTCTAAACCAATAGATAATTGTGCTCCTCGTCGACTTCCAGCTAATTCATGTATCTCATCGATTACTACCCAACGAACGTTTCTAAGGTGTGTATTCATTTTTTTACTACTTAGAATCGCTTGAAGAGTCTCAGGAGTGGTTATCATCATAATAGGGGGTTTACGTTCCTGATGCTGCCTCTCCTTCCTGGATGTATCACTATGTCTGATTTCGATTGAAATGTCTAAAAATTTTGCCCATTCAAACATTCTTTTATGCATGTCTCTATTGAGTGCCCTAAGCGGTGTGATGTAAACGAATTGTATGCCTTCTTTTTTTCCATTTTTTAAGATGCTAGTAAAAATTGGTAAAACAGCAGCTTCAGTTTTTCCACTTCCTGTAGGAGCGATTAAAAGAATGTTGTCTCCAGCTAGAACAAATGGAATAATCTTCTGTGGATCTGTTGGTTCAACAATTCCCCATTTAGTTAATCCTTCAAGTATTCTTGGATGAAGTAGCTGGAAGACTGATGACATCAATACCAAAAAGATCGACGAACCTTAAAACTCTAGTTTCTGTTTATATATGAATAAATTAAATTATTAGAGATTGATTTGGAGATAAATACACCTTTCTGGATAATGCGTGACCATATAAAATGTTCTGGGTGTAGAAGATGTGAAATCGCATGTAGCCTAAAACATGAGGGGAAGATTTGGCCTGAAGCTTCAAGAATCCGGATTTTCATGCTTTTTCCTGGACTTGAAGTTGCACATCTATGTGCTCAATGTGAAGATCCTAAATGTATCAAATCATGCCCTGTTGAAGCGATTACTGTGAATCTTGATTTGAAATGTGTAAATATTGATAATGAAAAATGCATTGCTTGTGGTAATTGTATTAAAGTATGTCCAGGACATATTCCAACAATTCATCCAACAAAAAATTCTGCATTAATTTGTGATTTATGTGATGGCAACCCTGAATGTGTAAAAGCCTGTCAAGAAACTCGGTTTAACTGTTTATACATTGTTCCGAGAGAGTCTTCAAGCCAATATGGTCTATTTGCGCAGACCCCTGAAGAAGTGTCAAAAAATTTGGCAATATCTCTTTTCGGAGAAAAAGGTAAGGAACTGATCTAAAATGAGAGGATATGCTGGTAAATTTATTGATATTAACCTAACAAATCAAACAATTAAAGACTACAAATTTTCTGAGGAAGATCTTCAAAATTATGTTGGTGGCAGAGGGCTTTCAGTGAAGCTTCTTTGGGACAGACTTGGTGAACATTGGGATGAAGTCGATCCATTAAGCCCTGAAAATATTCTTACCTTTTTTACAGGACCTCTAACTGGATATTGGCCTGGTGCAAGGCTCTGTATTAGTGGGAAATCTCCTCAAAGTATGGGAATCGTTGGTAGTACAATTGGATGTGAGTTGCCAATTGAATTAAAATGCGCTGGAATAGACGGTGTCATTGTATCTGGAAGAAGCGAGAAACCAATATACCTGTGGGTGACTGACGACAAGGTAGAGATTTGTGATGCAAAGCATCTTTGGGGAATGAAAGGTATAGATTTTTTAAAAACAATAAGCAAAGAAGGTAGAGAGATACTAAAAAAAGATTACCAGAATAAAAGAGAGGTAAAAGAACCTCAAAGTGTCTATATTGGCCCAGCAGGAGAGAATCAAGTTCGTGCAGCAGCTGTTATTGGTAAACTGAGTCATGGAGCTGGTTACGGTGGTTATGGTGCTGTTATGGGTAGTAAAAACCTTAAAGCACTTGTAGTTAAAGGGCATGGTCCATTACCAGAACCATACGACTTTGAGAAGACTCTTCATTTAATCAAAGAGTTAACAAATAATATCTTGGCCAGTGACTTTAGGCGTCGTTGGGGTACAAGCTGGTTTAGTTATCATGCAGGTAATACTCTTAGTGCTGAACCAGTAAGAAACTGGCAAGAGGAGTGGCATGATGAAAAAACTCAAGGCTGCCAATGGTATGAGCAACGTGTATGGGTTAAAAGGTACTGGGCAGACTTTGGATGCCCAACAGGATGCATGAAATTATCTACACCAAAAATTGGCAAATATATTGGAGCACTAACAGATAACCCAGATTACGAGTTAATGGCCTATGAGGGTACAAACTTAGGCATTTTTACCCCTGAAGAAAATGTTTACTTAAGCTCATTGGTTGATGATAATGGTCTTTGTGGGATACAAGGAGGAAATATCCTGGGTTTTACAGCTGAATTATTCCAAAGAGGCATAATTACAAGAGAAGAGTTAAGCTTTGAATTAAAGTGGGGAGATGCTGACGCTTTCGCTAAACTTATTGAATTGATAGTAACTAGAAAGGGTTTAGGGAATATATTAGCTGAAGGAACCCATTTCGCTTCTGAAATATTGGGTAAACAAAAAGGACTTGATCTTTCTCTCTATAATATTACAACTAAGGGAATTGCATTAGGGGCGCATGGGATCAGAAGTGGGCTAGATTACCCACACGCAATTAGCTATGCTTTAAGCAGTCAGGGAGGAGACCATACAAGCTGTGCATATTTACCAATTGATCATCCAACAAGCGAGTTAACCGTATTACTCAATGATAGTGGTGTACATTGTAACTTCAACACATACCCTACAGGTACAAGAAGCAAACTTTTCGAGTTTTATACAGCTGTTAGAGGTTGGCCTATGGAGAAAGAAACATGGTACAATACTGATGCGAAAAGGATAATCAATATTCAAAGAGCTGCGTTATTGCTAGGCGGACCTGAAGTTAAATGGAGGTCAAAGATAGATGACATTAATCCAAAAAGATTTTATGAACCACTACCAAATGGACCATATAAGGGAAAAACAAAAACTGTTGAAGAAGTTGATGCCTACATTCAGGAATATTATTCAGCAATGAACTGGGATCAAAACGGAATACCCCTTTCACAGGAGTTACAACGTCTAAAGTTAGATTCAGTGGATAAAAAAATTGGGAAATATCGTTAATCGTTTCTCCCAGTTAAAACAGCAACAAAGTCCAAACCCTTTACAGGTTTAAGAATTTTCAAATATTGAGCAATAGCTACAAGCGATGCAGATGATGCGGGTAACACTGATAACCCCTCTTCTTTCTCAATAAGATTTGAGTAATGTAAGAGTTCTTCATCACTGGCATAAGTCGCCCACCCATTACTTTCCCACAAAGCATCAAGCGCTTCTTGTCCATCGAGGCTGATCCAACTAACTAAGGGTTCATTATATTTTGTCTCAATAATGTCACTTGAGTTCAAGTCTTCTATCATTTTTTTCTGTTCTTGGAAGCATTTGATTATGGGATTACCGCCTGGAGTGCTTGATGCGATAATTTTTGGTAATTTTGGTATATACTTTGATTTTTTTAGGGATTTGAATCCATGGTG
>VGJH01000093.1 GCA_016867505.1 Candidatus Bathyarchaeota archaeon | reverse complement strand
TGGGCTAAATGGTGAATATCATTTAAGAATCCTTATTGGCAGCAGTCAAGAAATTGTAGGCGAAGGATTAAACAGAGTAGAATCCTGCCTCAAAACCATTAAAAAATAATTTTTTTTAAAAATTAATTTTATTTTTAAAAGATATTTTTAACGATATGATTTTTGTTTTCTTCTACGAGCACCCGGGCCACCGAATTTTTTAGGCTCTTTCCTTCTTGCATCACCTGCAAGCATATTCCTATCATACTCAGTTATCGTTGTTTTAAGCCTCTTGCTCTTTGTGTGTTTAACTAATCCCTGAGCTAATCCCATTCTTGCAGCTTCTGCCTGGCTCAAGGCCCCTCCACCACTAGTCTTTATTTCCACATCGACTTTACTGGAGTATTCGCCTGCTAAAGCAACTGGCTCAAGAATAATTTCTCGGGCTGTTAAAGGTTCATGAAGATGAACTGGTGTATTGTTTATTCGTATTCTTCCTTTTCCTTCAGTAATTATTACTCTTGCTACAGCAGTTTTTCTTTTACCGGTCGCCAAAGTTGCCTTCTTTTTAACTGACATTTTACTCTACTCCGTATTTTCTCCAACCAATGCTTTCAGCAATAGCTCCTACAGTAATATATCTGTTATTTAGCTTCTCAACACTGGCTTCAGGGATTTTGACTTTTACTAGAGTTTCAAGCTCTCTTGGTACACCAATATGTACTTTAAGTCTCTTGAATGCATCACGGCCTTTCGGTTGCCTGTATGGAAGCATTCCTCTTATTGTCCTCCGAACCATATCGTTTGGTTGTTTAAAATGAGTTGGACCTTTTCTATGTCCACCTACTGAGAGGAACTCTTTCTCAGCTTCAATTATGCTTGTTCTGTTTCCAGACACTATAGCAGCTTGTGCATTTACTATCTCTACACTCTCTCCAGCAAGCAATTTTTTAGCAACAATGCTTGCCATTCTTCCAAGGATCAGTCCGTCCGCGTCTATGATTGTCCTAATACTCATTATCTATTCGACCTTTTAATAGGCTTAAGCTGCCTGATGCACCCATCAAGCACAACATCTACAATTATAAACGTTTTCCAAAGTCCATAACCTTCACACTGATTATAACCTGTTAAAAACTAGTTTTAGGTATTTAATGAAGTCTAAAGAATTGTAATTTGGTAATTTTTGCCATTGGTGCTTAATTTAAAAGCTTCATTATTGGAATCGAAAAATCAAAGTTAATACATTTATTTGAATACATAAAAAACTCATAAAAGATAAAGAAGTGATTGGGTCCTCTTTAATTGATTCGTTTAGGTTTAGAGTATTCAATAAGTTCTAAATAATTCATGCCTTCGATATTTTACTCGAGTTGATAATCTCCCTTACTGCAACTGATTCTTCACTTATCACTGCTTCAGCCATATTTCTAAGAAATAATTTTTACCCACGCTTGATTATGCATACTCTCAGGATATCATTGTAATAACAGAATGACAACGTTGGTTGAGAAAATGATGAAGGTGGGTCTTATTGTTAACCCAATTGCAGGTGTCGGTGGCAGAGTTGGATTGAAAGGTAGTGATGGATCTGAAATCCAAAAAATGGCATTTACCTTAGGAGCTACCCTCACTTCTCCGTCAAGAACGATTGATTGTTTAAAGACTTTGTATAAGTTGATTCCGGGTCTTGAAATAATTACTTGCCCCGGTTTAATGGGAGAAACTGAGTGTTTATCGGTGGGGTTTAAACCAATTGTTATTGGAATTTTAAAAAATGAAACCACTGCAGAGGATACTAAAATTGCTGCTATTGAGATGTTAAATCAAAAAGTAGCTTTAATCTTATTTGCTGGTGGCGATGGCACTGCGAGAGACCTTTATTCTTCTATTGGTACAAGATTACCAGTAATTGGTATCCCTGCAGGAGTCAAAATTCATTCATCAGTTTTTGCAGTGAATCCACAAGTGGCTGGAGAGTTAGTTTATAAATATCTTAATGGCGAAGCGAAACTACATGATGCAGAGGTTCTTGATATTGATGAAGACGCATATAGAGAGAATCGATTAAGTGCAAAATTATATGGTTTCTTAAAAACCCCTTATGTTGAAGGCTTTTTACAGGCATCTAAAGAAGTAATAACTGATCAGGAAGAGCTCAATCTAGATGCAATTGCTAGAGAATTTATTGAGGATATGGATCCAACAACAATGTATATCCTTGGTCCTGGAAGCACTCTGTCTTATATTACTAAAATGTTAGGTTATGAAAAGACGCTATTAGGTGTAGATATTATTCAAAATGGAAAATTAATCGCTACTGATTTAAATGAGGCACAAATTCTTGAAACAATTCAAAATAATCCAGCAAAAATAGTAGTTACTGTAATTGGTGGCCAAGGATTCATTTTTGGTAGAGGAAATCAGCAGATTAGTCCTAAGGTAATTAAAAAAGTTGGGATAGATAACATTATAATTATTGCTACGAGAGCAAAACTAGCTTCCCTTGAAGGGAGACCTCTTTTAGTCGATAGTGGCGACTCTATAACTGATAGACAACTCTCTGGATACGTCAAGGTAGTTACTGATTATGGGAGACGAGTAGCTATCAAAGTCAATTAATTTTTTATTAATCAAAGCTTAATTTTATTTTACGTTTTTTCTTTTTAAAAAAAGCCACTCTTTTTCACCAGCTTTTTTAAACCGTATTAGATCAAAATCTCCATTCAACCTTGTTCCATTGATGGTTATTTGGATTTTCTCATTTGTCCATATTTGAGTTTCATATGTTCCTTTATCCCAAATTTTTACTGAACCTGCTCCATACTCTCCTTCTGGAATAACCCCCTCAAAATCACCATATTCAATAGGATGATCTTCGACTTGAATAGCAAGCCTTCTTACACCAAACTCTTGTGGTGGTTCTTTTGGGATGGTCCAACTTTTCAAAACACCAGCTCTTTCAAGTCTTAAATCCCAATGGAGGTGAGATGCATGATGCTCGTGAACCACATATTTGTTAGCTTCTCCCTTAATCACTCCATGTGATGGTTCCAATGTTTTTTCAAAATTACGTTTATTTTTATAATCTTGAAGAGACACAAGAAAACATTATGTTTTGACCTTTCTAAGTATTTTTGTAATGATTTAGATAGTAGAATTATACTATGTTACAATTATATGCCTGAAAATGAATTACACCAGCAGTTAAAAGAATGGTATAGTAAACCTGGTGATCTTTTAGAGGGCGACGTTTGGGGTTATAGAGCTGATATTATTCGCAATGACTTAATTATTGAAATCCAAACTGGAAATTTTCAACAAATTAAAGATAAAATTGATAGACTTTCAAAAGGTTTCAAAATCCGCATAATCTACCCAATTCCATATAGGTGTTGGTTAATTAAAGACAATAATGGAATAAAAGTTAGGAAAATTTCATCAAAAATTGGTCGTGTCGAAGAAGTATTTAATGAATTAATTTATTGTCCTAATTTAATCTTAAATCCTAATTTTAGCCTCGAAGTGCTTTTAGTAAACATTGAAGAGGATCGAATAATAAAATGGAAGGGGCGACAAAGAATTAGATATAAAACAAAACAAAGACGGCTAATAGACGTTTTATCCTCTCAAGTTTATTCAAAACCAAGTGACTTCTTTAGTTTTCTTCCACATGGTTTAACAACCGCTTTTACTGCCCGCGAATTATCTAAACAACTAAATATCCGAATTACTTTAGCTCGAAGAATGGTTTATACATTAGTGAAAATTGGTGTTTTAGACGAAGTTGGTTTTGTTGCACGGGCAAAATTGTATAAAATTTCAGACACTAGTTGACTATTATTAAATTTAGGCATAATAAGGCAAACATGCCTAATTTAATTAATATTTGGATTAAATTTGCCTAAATTAGTTAAATCCATTAATATATTAAGTAAATGCAATAGGCATATATCTGGAGTATTTTGAGATTAAAAATATGGATGAAGCTCAATTATTTAGGGCTGTAGTCAATATTTGTTTATAAATTATCGCAGTTGAGCTTGCATCCACGCATGGAGCACGTTTAAATCTTCCTCGTATTCTTGGTCCTTTATTTGCTGGAATTTTGTTAGGTCTCTATCTTATAGAAGGAATAAACATTGGCGGAATTGCTTTCATCGAATATTCTGAATTAATATTGGTTTTTAGTGAGATTGGCGTGGTCTTGTTACTTTTTCAAGCTGGGCTTCATATGAAGTTTAAAGATCTATTAAAATCTGGTGTTGCCAATTTTACGATTGCCATAGTTGGTGTGATTTTACCTTTTAGTCTTGGGTTGTTTACCTCAATATGGTTGGGTTATGATTTATTGGTATGTTTAATAATTGGAGGAACCCTCTCAGCTACAAGTATAGCTATTAGTTTAAAATGCCTTGGAGAGTTTAATCAACTTGGCTCTCCTGAAGCAAAATTGATCATTGGAGCTGCAGTTATTAATGATGTTATAGCATTAAGCATCTCTTCACTAATTTTAAGCATTATCGATGATCCCGTAAGCATTCGTTTTAGTTCAACAATTAGATCCGTTGTCTTTACTTTAATACTCTGGTTTTCTCTTAGTGCCTTAACAAGTCTACTTGTTCCTTGGTTTACTGAGCATATGGACAAACTTGAGAAACTAAATCCCGTTAATTAAAATTTAATTCCTTTAGCTTCCATTATGCTATGTTTTGGTTTTGCAGGGGTTTCTGGAATTTTAGGTCTCAGTCCCCTTGTCGGTGCCTTTATTGTTGGTATGGCTGTTGCTGATAGCAGATTCAGTGAGGATGTTGCTGATTTTACAGAGCACTTAGGGGTTCTTTTTATCCCCCTTTTCTTTATTGTGGCTGGTTCTCATGTTAATCCATATGTAATGCTTAGTGATAATTTCTATCTAGTAGGAATACTCGGGATTATCGCAGTTGTTAGCAAGCTTTATGGGTGTGGTATTCCTGCACAATGGTTTCTAAAAGATAAGGAGAAAGGAATTTGGGTGGGGTATGGTATGATTAGCCGGGGTGGGATTGGTTTAGTTATCTCAAATAATGGTAAAACCTATGGAATAATTACTAATGAAATTTATGCTGCTTTAATATTTGTGATATTTTTCACCACCCTTTTACCACCGTTGCTTTTTAGAAATAGTTACATCAATGACCCAACTTGCATTTTACCTGATCATCTAAGGAAGGGGGATAGTAACCCTAAAAATATAGTTTAGGATTGAAGATTAGATATGTTAGAAGAGATTTTACCAATTCTAAGAGAGTTGAGCCCGGAAATCATTAAAATTCTGGAGAGCATAGTTGCATTAGCTTCTGTAGCTTTAATCTATAAACTTGTCAGTAACTATGTTACACGAGTTGGAGATGGGCTGGAGCTAGATGATCACATACGTAACTCAATTAGATTGGTGATTAGAGTTGTAACAATTGTTGTTGGTGCTACAATTATTTTTAGAATTAATAATCTTCCAACTGAATGGTTTGTCGGGGGTT
>VGJH01000092.1 GCA_016867505.1 Candidatus Bathyarchaeota archaeon | reverse complement strand
TTTGTCAGCACAGGAGAGTAGCTTCGCATTAACATCGCAAACCTTGATCTTTGTGATAGTATCCATCTTACGTGCCTTCCACGTTTCTTTCTTAACAGTATCATTGCCAAGTAGCTCCTGAGGTTCTGAAGCTTGTCTAACTAGGTTGGCAACTTCTTCACCGAATGATTCCAGTATGCTTTGCATTGACACATTCGTGTCTTCAACCACATCGTGGAGTAGCCCTGCGATTACTACGTTTTCTGGTGCCAAGTTCTTCATCAGTATGCTGGCTACATCCATTGGATGCACGATGTAGGGGATGCTTGTCCCTTTCCTGAATTGGCTTGAGTGGGCTTCAAAGGCTAGTGTGAGAGCTTTCAGAATCAAATTGTTTGTAGAGGTGTTCAGCATGTTTATTCGCCATAACTTGTAGTATAGAATGCTTTGCATTAATCCTTTAGGTGAATAATAGATACAAAGCATTCGAGATTATGATCCAATTATGTCTGATTGATGCTTTATTTGAATAATCTTCAACCCTAAATTCAAAAATTCATTAACTCGGTGAACATCCTGGTCAAAAGAATATCCCTTATCATTTGCGACTTTATGCGAGTCAAGATAATATACCTCTTTTATTCCAGCCCAAGCAATAGCTGATACGCACATTGGGCATGGTTCACCGGAGCAAATGATTAGGCAGTCATTAAAGTTGAATCCCTTCTTCCCTGCTTTTCTGATTGCCTCTATCTCAGCGTGAGCAGTTGGATCCTTTGCAGTCAAAACCTTATTCACAACAAAAATTGAACGACGAGTAGATCTCTCAAACATCATTGCGGAGAAGGGGTATCCTTTCTTATTTGATAAGGCAAGTTGCATAAGATCAATCATGTTTTCACAGTATTCAATATCCAGTATATCGTTTTTGGTAAAAATCTGACCTTAAGTTGAGTGATGGATTAAACCATTGAATATTATTACTTCATGTTAAATATTTTGAATCTCATCTGTTTGAGGTGATATATTAGAAATCTGTGTGGCCTGTGAATCTGAAGTGGGCTGTTTTTAATGCTGGCAACGTTGTTGATGGAGTTATCTCATTTGTTGATTTCTTTCCAATTAAGCGGATATTCTGCAGAATGCTTACGAAAGAGTCTGTGAATCTCATCTGTTGGCTTGGGTGTTTGATCTCACCATTTTCAATATACCATACTCCATCACAGGTCATACCACTTATTGTACCCAAGTCGGGTCTTATTGTTCTAACATACCAGAATCGTGTGATTAGAACCCCTTTTCTTGTTTCTTCAATCATTTCATCTATTGAAGCATCACCAATGTCAACTATCTTGTGAATTGGTGATGGTGAATCCCGTGGACCTCCCAGGCTTATTGGCGCATGTCCTGTGCTTTCTCTCCCCTGCTTTAATGCATTATAATTGTCATAACACAAGTTTTCAGGTACTCCCCCATTTAAGAGCATTAATGCTCTTTTTGGTGTACCTTCACCGTCAAATGCCTGGGGGATATTAGTATCAAGGCTTCTTCCATTATCCCAAATAGTTAATTTTTCATCAAAAAGCTGTGTCCCCAATTTACCAATTAATGGACTCTGACCTTCATTGTAAGATTTGGATGAAAAACCAATGCTACCAATATAATCAGTAAAAAGCGTGCCTGCTTCTGGCCTGAATATTGCTTCATATTCTCCAAGAGGGATCCTCTGTGGATTCATTGTAGTGACAGCGTCATCAGCTGCTTTAAGCGCAACTTGTGTAAAATCGATTTCTTTAGCGTTTTTCACTCTTTTAACTGCGAAGCCTGATCCCTCGGAACCAGTTGATTGGGCTCTTGTGATCACTTCAAGCGAAGCATTAGTATATTCAGTCTCAACCCCTAATCCAAGAGAATTTGCAATAGCTAAGCGGGCAACTTGTGTCGTGAATAACCCTGCTGACCATTTTATGTTCGTATTATAATCTGATGCAGTATCAATAACTAATTTAACACTTTTTGCTTTCTCTTCAGGATCATATTCTGCTGTCTCTTTATAATAAATGCTCTTTAATGGTGTAACATTTTTGGGGTCAGGCAATGACTTGAAATCAGGGTCAGATGGTGAGACTTTAGCCATACTCATGGCTCTTTCAATTCCATTAATTATCGTATTCTTGTCAAGGGAATTGACTAGAGCTATTCCTATTTTCTTTTCATGAAGAATAGCTTTTATGCTAACTGCTTGATTATGTGAAGCCATGTTTTGATGTATCGCATTCTTTGTGAACCTTGTCGTTGTGTCCTTAACAGAATTGGAAATAACTTCAGTTTGATATGCTCCTCTTTTAATTACTTCATCTACGATCCTTTTATTAATTTCAAGAAGGCTCATTTAGGTTCCTCCTGTTACTCCAATTCTAATATTTCTAAATCTTGTGCGACTTCCTCCATGGCCTACAACGACGCCTTGAACTGGTTTTCCTTTTGCGCAACCTGTTAAAGCATACATAGTCCATCCATCCCTAGCAATAGCATCAACGCTACTCCAAAATTCATAACTCATTGCAGTATAGTTTGGATTCCTAATAACTTCCGTTACTTCACCATTTTTAATACGCCACCCAATCTCAGGTCCAAACTGAAAGTTCAAACGCATCTGATCAACCGAATAAAGGTTCTGCCCACGCATTAGGATGGCGTCTTTTGTATCTTCAATAATTTCACCACTTTTCCAATCACCTGGCAGCAAGTTGATATTATTCATTCTAACTAAAGGTAAATTAAGTGGCGAGGATGCCCTCATGGCACCGCTGCTTGAATAATCACCAATTTCTGCAGCGGTTTCTCTTGACGATTGATACCCAACAAATCTACCCTCTTTAACAAGATCAACCCGTTTCGCTGGAACGCCCTCATCATCAAATCCAAATGACCCTGCCCCTCCTTCAACTGTAGCATCAGCTACGAAGTTTACAAGATTTGAACCGTACCTGAATTTTCCTTTTTTATCAAGTGTGAGGAAACTCATACCAGCATAATCCACTTCAGTGCCCAGAACACGATCAAGTTCAGTTCCATGTCCGATGGTTTCATGAATCTGTAAGCCAAGATTAGAGTCATCTAGAATAATATCCGATTTTGTTTCTAAGGGACAGCTTTCAGCATTTAATAATGATTCAGCTTCTAACGCTGCTTGAGAAGCTAATGCAGGTAAGTCAACATCTTCAATGTTCTCGTATCCTCTTGAACTATAATTAATTTCATAAGTTCTCTTCTGCGTTTGGCCATTACCCCTCACAATTCCTCTTCCTTCTCCTCCACAGAGGTAGAATTTTTGAAGAATTTTAGAACCCTCCGATGTAACAGTGTATTTAATCTCTCTTCTTGCCTCAATTTGACTAGTGGTAGATCTAACGTGGGGACTCTTTGATCTGAATGCTTTATCTGCTGAAATTAAAACTTCTAGAATATCCTCTAACGGAACACTCATTGGATCCTTAACAATTTTAGTCTCATAAGAGGTTACGAATGAGGGAACTTTTACTAATTCAACTTTTTTCTTAGTTGTTAAAGAACTTGCTCTACCAATACTAATAGCCTGATCAACAGTTTTATTGACTGATTCTTCGGTAACTTCTCTCGAACCTGCAAAACCCCAACCACCATTATAAATTAATCTAACACCAAAACCTAAACCCAAAGTGTGTGAAAGTTTATCTGATTTACTATCTCTTACACTAATTGTTCTTCTCTCATTTTCAATTATTCTGACATCTGCATATTCAGCACCAAGTATTAATGCTCGCTCTAAACCTTTTTCAGCTAACTCCTGCATAAAATACTCACTACAAGACATTTACAATCTGATATTAGTTAAAAGATTTATGAGTAAAATTTTTTCACATCTTTTTGTAAATTAACAATTTATGAATTACCAATTTTTACCTATGATTTCTGATCAATTTTTTTAATCCCTGTTCTTCATAAACTCCTCAATCTCTTCGATGGTTCTTGGTAGACCAGGTGTTAGGTTCTCGCATCCATCTTCAGTTATTACCACTGTATCTTCTATGCGAACTCCTAGGTCCTCAGTTGGGAAGACAGCATAAATATCGCAGGCGAATACCATCCCGGGACGGAGCTGTACTTTTGGTCCAGTGCTAACATCATGGACTGCCATACCTACATTATGACTGATTCCAGTTTGCATAGTTGGGATCCTAAAAAGGTCATGTTCTATGTTAAAACCCTTCATTTGTAGAATCTCCAGAACTTGTGGCTGAACATTTTTTACTTCAATGCCTGGTCTATAAACCTGCTTACAGGCTTCCTGAATAGCTAGTGCAGTCTCATAAATTTCACGTTGACGTGGTGTGAACTTACCATCAGCTGGATAAGAAGCAGAGATATCAACAACATAATTGTTAAGCTTTGGCCCAGCGTCTACAACTATAAAGTCTCCACTTTTGAGGACTCGATCATATCGATAATAGTGGAGATAGGGGTGGTTTTCTGCTGAGCTAATGATTGTGTTATAAGCAACATCCCTTGCTCCAGCTTTCTTGCAGACATATTCAAATATTGCTGACATTTCATATTCGGGTAAACCAACTCGGGTTGCATTCATCATTGCTTTATGTGCTTCAACCCCAAGTAAACCAACTTTTCGAAGATGATCGATCTCTACAGTCGACTTAATTGAGCGAAGTCCCCAAATTAAGGTTGAAGCATCTTTAATAATGGTACTAGCGAAACGCTCACGCAGGTTCTTGACAAATTGTAATTCACGTGTTAAGCGACCATCCCAAATATTTAGTGTTGTAGTGTTCTGCACTATACGGAACTTTTCTGCTGAGCATTCTCGTGCTAATTCTTCAGGTTTGAAGGATGTATAGAGGGCAGCACCTGAATTGGCCAGTCTGGATAGTGTAGGCGTAAACTGGTCAATTGGTAAAACATTTTCGATGCCCGTGATGTCAGCAGTGTTATGAATAAGCTGAAGTTTAATCCCTTCATTACGAGCAGCTCTATCAGTAATGGTGAAAAAGAGTGTGCTTGTTTTGGACATCCCATCAATAATCAGAGAAGCATTTGGTATCTCCACACCTGTTAAGTACATCATGTCATTGTTTTGAACGAATTCTGAAAAGCCAGTAACAGAAGTTGCACCAAGAATAATAGCAACTCCATCAGGGATTTTCTCAATCACTGAAGAACGACGCTTAGCATACTCTGATTTATCGAAACAAATATAGGATTGGTCTTCAAGTGGTGTATTAGAGATTAAATTATTTCCACTCATAGTTACATCATCTTTTCTCTTTAGCAACAATAATTGTCTGTGCTCAATAAAAAATGTTATACTAAAATAAATCTTCAATTGACTTCTGATTGGTATGTTTTTAAATCTCATCAAATACTGAGATTTTTAAAATTAGAAATATAAATAAGAGAATTTCGAATAACCCTTGAATCTCAGTCTTTTCTGGACTTTAATTTATAAAGGATTAAATACTCTCAAAATCAGGAAAGAGGTTATTCAGAATCCTCATAATTATTTAAGAT
>VGJH01000091.1 GCA_016867505.1 Candidatus Bathyarchaeota archaeon | reverse complement strand
GCTCAGAGGGTGGACAATCAGCTATTCTTGCTAGACTAGCTAACTCCGAACAACGTGAAACGATTAAGGAAGTTCTTAAGATTGGGCTTGGCCTTCGAGTGGGAACTGAGTTTGACAGAATCCTGATTTCTAGGTGTAACTGGAGCCCAGAATTAGTTGGTAAGAATCTACAGTATTTAATGAAGCTCTTGGAATTGCCATTAACATCGGAGGGTGCAGCTGAAGCAGTCATCAGAGTCATTAGTAATGGTGGAGGAGGCTACATCAGTCGCTCCATAAACGATTACGACATAGAGAATTTCATGAAGCAGCCATTCGGTATGATCTGTGATGATGGAGGTATCCCAAACTACGGGGTAGGCAGCGCTCATCCACGTGGTTATGGAACATACGCAAAGGTTCTTGACGATTATGTTAAGGAGAAGAAAGTTCTGACTCTTGAGGAGGCAGTATATAAGATGACTGGTATGCCCGCAGAAAAATTTGGCTTCAAAAAACTGGAACGTGGTTATATTAAAGAAGGCTTCTACGCTGACATCACAGTCTTTGATCCAGTAATGGTCAGAGATAATGCTACATACATTAAACCATTTCAATACGCTAATGGATTCAAAGCAGTCATAGTCAACGGAAAAATAGCTTTACAAGACGATGTTTACCTAAACATTAGAGCAGGAAAAACTATAAAACATATTGCAAAATGACTTTTTAATTGTTACTCATGGGTTTTCTTTTGAATGTATCAAAATTTAATCTAGGATACCAACCAAAAATACGATCCAAATACTCTCTGAACAAAATTTTTTACCTTATACTATACATTTGTGATTTTTTTTGGTTTTAGGAACTTGTAACCCACAAAAATAATACCAAAAACCATTGCACCCGATAGTAAGGTAAAGGTTCTACCAATATCATTCAATAGGTAAGTAATAATTGACAGTCCAAGGCATGCAATCATACCTCCAATTGGTATTATCTCAAAAATCATTCTTTGACTAACGTTAAACATTTTATCTAGTGTATTTCTTCCACGATATGCGGGTATCATATCATATCTGGTGAGTTTTGGAGAATTAACTCTATAAATCAATCCTTCAGTGAAATAATGTTTACAATCTAAGCATTGAAGCTCATAACTAAAAATTTGAGAAATATTAGGACTTCGACCTAATACCCTTACCCTAGGTGAGTTGCATTTAGGATATTTAAAAGTGACAGTTTGGGGAATATCAGGGTCGTTACTCACAGGTTTTTCTCCAGGAACACCTAAATTTAGTCTAGGACACCATCCTAAAACACGATAAACATAATCACGTAACATTACCCATTCAACTCCGGTAACAACTTCGAAAATATTATATGAGCAAGTTGCGATGGTGGAAGCTTCTTTTGCTCCTCATCAAGCATGACGCCTCTCTCCTCAACCTCATTCAAAAGCCTCTCATTGCATATGTTACTCCAGTTACACAGGCTACAGTTAGGTTCCTCATAATGCCAAGTCTGAACACCATTCTTCCTACTAAATGTGATTATTACTCTCTGCTTATTCGATGGATTAACACCCAACAAAATACCATTCTGAGGATCTATTCTTATTGGCTGAATCATGTTCGCTTCAGCAGCATGCATAAGTGCGTTCTCAACCTTCTCCAGTGACACTTTCAGCATGTCGTAGATTGCTTGACGTGAAGCGTTGGTTAGTTTACCGATCTCGGATTGGGTGCGTCCTCTACGGTACATGTCCCAGATGCTGAGTTGCTTTGGCGTTAAGTAGGCTGAGGTTAACAATCAGATGCATTTAATATTCATACGTCAAGCTTATAGGCTTTACTATCACATAGTTAAGATAAAATATTGAAATATGCCAAAATAACTAGGAATTTTAAAAAATATACTTGTAAAAGCATATCATAAATTTGTAGGAATAAATCAATTAGCAATTGGAATAAGATAATGAATAAATAGGTCACGCAACTATCTTGCTAGAAATTTAAGGGATGACCGGAATAAACTTTAAACAAATCAAGCAGATGTTTTTAGAAGTTTTTGGTAACCGAAACGTTATGACGATTTCACTTACTACAATGGTTTTTAGCTTATGCTCTATGGCTTGGCATCCATTCTGGCCAAAGTACCTAAAGGATACCCTTGGTGCCTCCACAATCGAAATTGGGCTAATCTCTGGCGTTAGGTCAGCTCAGAACATGATTTTTGCACTTCCAGGAGGTTTACTTGCAGACAAGTATGGACGCAAAAAAGTCATCGTGTACGGTACGTTCTTGAACACATTTTCTCCAGTGATCTATTTCCTTGCACCCACTTGGCACTGGATAATGGTGGCTGCCTTCTTTGAAGGCATGACAAGCATATACATGCCCGCATTCACCGCTATGGTCGCAGACTCGATGCCCGCGAAGAGAAGGGGTGCAGGATATGGAGTATATAGCATGATTACTTCATTCCCGAGCATGGTTAGCCCACTGATCGGTGGAATAGTGATGGATAGTTTCGGTTATGTTGAGGGCCTGCGAATATTTCTGATTTTACAGGTGTTTGTTAGCCTAGCAATCACATATGTTCGCTGGAAATTAACCGAAGAGACAGTGCTATCAAAAACAGCAAGTAGACGACCAATGTTCTCCCGTGAAGTCATTTTCGGTCAGGAGAAGCCCATTAAAGTGATGCTAGTAGTTGCAGTCATTGGCAGTTTCAGCGCGAGACTAGTAATGGACTTTATGAACCTATACGCCTTAGATGTAGTAAAAATATCAAACACCCAGCTAGGCCTCATCAGCACAGGAGTAGGACTGCTAACTGCAGTTCTAGCTCTTCCGGGAGGCATATTGAGTGATAAATATGGACGAAAAAACAACATCATGCTCGCTAGAGTGACAAACCCATTGACGCAGTGGGCACTAATTTTTGCCACAGATTTCCCCAGCTATGCATTAACACGTTACGCAAACGGGGCTGCATCAGCTTTAGGGGGAGCAATGATGGGAGCAGGAGGCCCATCATGGAACGCTCTAATCGCTGATATTGTTCCACCAGAAAAAAGAGCCACCGTCATTGGCACACAAAACACGGTAACAGCAATCATTGGCATACCTTCAGCCATGTTAGGTGGCTGGATGTGGCAAACCATTAGCCCACAGACCCCCTTCATGGTCTCAGGATTGTTAGGATTAGTCGCTGCAGGAATATTTTGGGTAGGAGTAAAGGAGCCCACACAAGAGGAGAAACTAAAAATCCTCGAGTTGGAGAGGCAGAAAAAAGAGCTTGAGGCTCAAGCCAAAAAAACTCAAAATAATTAATATCTTAATTTTTTGTCGACGAGGTTAATCGGTGTTTCACCGTTTTTGATTCTCAAAATATTCTCAACCATGATCTTCATTGAAGCATCTGAGCTTGAATCGGTTGATACTATGCTGTGGGGTGTGCAGATGACGTTTGGGAGCTCCCAGAAGGGATAATTGGATGGTCCTTTACCGCTGGGATTCCATACTGGATCCCACCAATGATCATTCCACCAAACATCCAATGCTGCTCCAGAGAGTTTACCACTCTTAAGCGCTTCATACAAAGGCTTCTCCTGAATGATTGCTCCTCTAGCAACATTGACAATGAAAGCCCCATCCTTCATTAATGCAATCTCCTTTTCACCAATCATGCCTCTAGTTTCAGGAGTCAAGGGAATCGTTACCACCAGAAAATCCGATTCCTGAAGAGGGTATGCTAGATCATCTTTTCCTCCGATCCAGTCAATCCCAAGCTCCTTACGAAGCCCTTCATCCCTGCTACGTCTTAGCCCTAACACCTTCATCTCGAAACCTTTCAGACGTTTAGCTACCTCAACTCCGATGCTGCCCATACCTAGAACACCCGCAGTTTTCCCCTGAAGAAGCACTCCCCTTATATCGTGCCTCCCTTTCATGAACAGGTTATTTCTCTGAACCACATTCTTTGATATTGCCAATAATAGAGCAACAGCACCTTCAGCTAGTGGAACTGGGTTGGATCCTGAAGTGTTCGTAACATAGGCATCTTCTGCTAGAGCATCAAAGGGCATTTCATCAACGCCAGCACCAGTCTTCTGCAGGAGCTTAAGCTTTGAAGCATTTCTAGCAACATCAGCAGCAAGCCTGGTTGAAACAATGACACTAACATCAACCGCTAAACGCTTCATCTCTTCATCAGAACCCTTCTCAGGATACACAACAGTAACATCCTCGGGGAGCCTTGATTTTAATCTCTGAGCTAATCCTCGGGATTCAGCTAAAACCTTCATAAAGTAACAATGTAACCCCTCAATTTAGAGCTTTTATAAAAATAAAAAAAAGAGATCACCTAAAATGTTAAATCCTCATGTAATGAGGTTCCTAGGACCATTATGGATTACTATTATCCTAAGAAACGAGGTTCAGATTCTACTAAATACTTCGAGAAAGCTGTCCTAGAGGGCTTCTCTAACTGGAATAAAGAGGTTTTTAAACCAGGCAAGCTCGACGTTAAAACAAAGGAACTGATCGCAATAGCAGCAACCTACATGACTAGATGCCCATACTGCATAGAAAGCCACACCAAAAAAGCTCTTCGCGCTGGAGCAACAAAAGAGGAGATCGCTGAAGTGATACAGATCTCAGCAGCACTCAACGCTGGAGCCTGCATAGCACATATGAATTTCGCTTTAGAAGTTGAATTAGAAGATAAAAAATAATCAATTTCAATCTTATTTACTTAACAAAATTATCCTGTTTATTCTGTATATTAATAAGATTATTTAATGGCATTATAGTTATGCTTAAAACCTCTCTAATTCTTTTTAGTGAATTAATTTAAGTGACCATAATTTGGAGCAGGATACCAGTATACCTTGGATACTCACATATTTTCCTAATGGAGTTGCCCAGGGTATCATTGGGACATTGATTCCATTGTATATGGTTCAAAGTTTAGGTGCATCACTTATTGATGTTGGCACTATGACTTTTGCTGCTTCAGCACTGCTCATACCAGCATCATTCATATTAGGCTCTTTACCAGATAGACATAAGGCTTCGAAACCTTTCATCTTAGCATCATTTCTTGGTGTATCAATAATTCTTTACCTGCTAACAATGACATCAAGCATCATTTTTTTCCAGCTTCTATACATTGTTTTGGAGCTTGTCTCATATATTAAAGGTCCATCAACAAGCATTCTTATCGCGGAGTCCTATGATCGAAGCAGTAGAGGCAAAGCGATTTCTCGCCAAGGCTTAATCGAGGGAATTGGAGCAGTTATTGGTTTAGGGTTATGCATGGCCTTGGTTAATACTCTTGGATATAGAGTGTTGCTCTCATTTTGTTCACCGCTTGTTTTCCTATCCTTCGTCTTTGCTCTCCTGACACTACGTGAGCCACCACTGTATCTTGAGCGTAATTTTGATAGAATGGACCGAATCTTTGGCAACCTTGACGATTTATCTTACCAGTTGAATAGTGATGGAACCATTGCTCCAAGCCTCGATGGTAAGTGGAGGTTTGGTAAAGGCGCTAACATGAA
>VGJH01000090.1 GCA_016867505.1 Candidatus Bathyarchaeota archaeon | reverse complement strand
TTTGGTGTCTACACTCTCCCTGAACCAGTTGAGGGATTAAGGGAATTTATCGCTTGTCTACTGGATCTAGGATTCTCAGCTTCAGACATAATTAAACTCGTAAAAACAAATCCTGAGAAACTTCTAGGATTGGAGGCATCATAATGCTACCTGAAGGCCGAAGTTATGAGCTGAGTAATGAACTCCTCAAAGGTGCAATTGACATTCATGTCCATGCTGGACCTCACCTAAAAACTAGCCCACGCAGTGTTGATCCATTCAAAGCAGCTACTCAAGCGAAAGAAGCAGGGATGGCTGCAATTGTCTACATGGATGTATTTGAAATGAGTAATGGTACCAGCTGGATAGTAAACCGGGTTGTTAATGGCATCAAAACTTTCGGTGGTATAAACTTAAACACAGTTTATAATGGGATTAATCCAAGAGCAGTCAAAACAGCATTGTATTATGGTGATGGAGCAAAATATGTAGCATTTGGCACACACAGCACTTACTGGATGGCCAGCAGAGAAGGACAATACATTGATGGGAGGTGGGTTCAAAGCCATATCAGGTTCCCAAAATTTAAAGAAGAAGAGCTGGAAAGAAGCATTAGAATTCCTGAAGGTGAGCCAACTCCAGAGATTAAAGAAATTTTAAGTTTAGTCGCTGAACATTCTGAGGTATATCTGATTACAGGCCATGTCTCTGCACAAGAAGCTGTCAGACTATGTGAATTAGCTAAAGATTACGGAATAAAAAAAGTTGTTGTAAGCAGTACTATCCCTAAAATTGCATCACATGAGCAGCTAAATGCTATGATTAAAAATGGTGCATATTTAGAATATACTTTAGCTGGTTTCACTCATAGTACAGGAACACGTAAAACTGATTATTATGTTGAACTTGAGTATGCATCTGATCCAATTCCAGGTAATTTTCCTAGTTTCACAATAAAGAATGTCGCTGAACATATCAAGCTCTATGGCTCAGAAAATTGTATAATCGCTTCTGATCTTGGAGTTTATACTCTTCCTCCACCAGTTGAGGGATTGAGAGAGTTTATTGCATGCCTACTTGATCTGGGATTAAGCCAAGAAGCAATATCTTCAGTTGTTAAATCAAATCCAAGTAAACTTCTGGGAATTTGATTAAAAGTGTAGCATTGTTTAGCTACACCAATCAATAATTATTTTTGCCATCACCTTAATCGAACAAATATAATCTTCAACATCAACCCATTCATCTTTTCCACCAGTAGTAGCGAAATTCCCTGCTAATGGACCGAATCCAACATTAGGAATACCAGAAATCAAGACAGGTGTCCTTAAATCACTTTTACTATATAATGGATTATTGAAAGGTTCTTTTCCTGTGATGGTTTTAATAGCGTTTTTTGTCACCTGCAGAATTGGCTCATCTTCAGAAATCTCAATCCCTTGAGTTCCTTGAATCCATTCAAGTTTTGGTCTATTTAAAGTCAGATAACTATCTGAGTCATAGAAACTCTCTAAACAAGTTTCTACTTCCTTCATTACATCATCAATATTTTCATTAGGAGGAAACGTAAGCGAACCTCCTAAAATACAAGCTGAAGGAATATCAGTTAGGTTTGAGCTATTACCTGATTGAATGAAGGGCACCAATAAATTAGTGGATCTATTAACCGCTTTAACCAGAGGTTCATAATATAGCTTCTTGTTACGTGTTTCATTAAGCTTATACAGTACTTGAATAATGGATATTCCTTTTTCAATTGGGTTTATGCCAAGATGGTTGAAAGTTGTTTGAACAAATTCAGTTTTTGGTGGCTTTTGACCAATTACTGTTATCCTGAACTTTAGTAAACCTGATGTCATTGATTTGATTTCTTTTAATCCAAGCTCAGACTCAGATGGGTGAACATAGATAGCAGCATCCGCATTGTATCCTGCTCTAAGTAAAGCTGCAATACCCCAAGCATTCCGTTTAGCACATGCACTCATCAAGTAAAGGTCACCTCTTAACTTAACACCAGTATCTGTGAAGGCTTTTACTGCTTCAATCATCATAGCAATACCAGCAAGATCATCAGCTACTCCCCAGCCATACATTCGTCCATCTACAATAATTCCTTCATGAGGTGGCTTCGTCCATAAATCAGTTTTAATTGGATCTCCATCAGGGTGAGTGATTAAAATTAAACTTCTACCATTCCCAAGTCCATTTAATTTGCCAATAATATGTGTTCTTTCACTCATATCAATTGTTTCTTCAGCTGCAAACTCTTTACTTAACTGAACTTGTGTTGGGAAAAGCTTCTCAACATAAACGGTACATCCAAGTTTTCTGAAAAGTTCAGATAACTTCGATTGAAGAAATTCCTCCCCTTCAGGATAATTTTGAACCAGCGATTTCAAAAAAAATACACTTTCTTCACGATGCTCGTCAATGTAAGCTAATGTTTTTTGAATTTCAGGCATATACCTAAAAATATTAAAGCTAGATGCTTAACCATTACTAAACCAAGCTAATAATTCAGTTTTTAAACAATAAATTTTATAGAATAAAATTTTAAGTGGACTGGGAGGGATTTGAACCCACGACTTCTGCCATGCCAAGGCTAGAAAATAAAGCGAAATCAGCAAACACTCATAATAATGGGCTAGTATTCGAAATAAAGGAAATAAAGAAATTTAAACAATTTTTAGAACTTAATTTAAGGTTAACTCCTTCAACTGTAGTGCACACAGTGAACATAGCGAAAAGGTATCTCAGACATTCAAAGGGAGTGATTAGCAGCATGACACTCTCGAAATACCTTCAAATCTATCTTAAAAAAGAAGCTTGGACATACAACACACAGATTGTGGCACTTAGAAGATTTTTCAAGTTCATCGAGATGTCTGACACTATAAACGCTTTCAAGCTTGCACCCATAGATTGCGGAACAAATACCAAGTTCAAAGTCCCAACACTCGCTCAAGTTGAAACTGGATTCAAAGCACAAACAAGCGAAGCTGATAGGGCACTTTACACTTTCACAGCTTTAACAGGACTTAGAGCTGGAGAGGTGGTTCACCTCACAAGAGACAAGGTCGACCTTGAAAACAGGACCGTAATCCCAAAGCACTACACAAGAACAAAAGCCACTGGAATCACCTTCCTAACAATTGAAGCAGCAGAGATCCTCAAGGAGTACCTTTCAAAGAGGAGAGACAAAAACCCCAGAGTCTTCACAACCAGTGAGAGACAGAGAAAGAAGATCTGGATAAGGGCAAGTGAAGCTGCTGGAGTCAAGATCACACCTCAGATCCTGAGAGTATGGTTTAGTTCTGAAATGGGTGAGAGAGGAGTGCCAGACCGTTATGTTGACATTTTCCAAGGAAGAGCACCCAGATCAGTGATTGCCAAGAGCTACACAGGAATTGAGCTTTCAAGGCTTAGAGGGGTGTATGATAGGGCGGGGTTGAAGTTCTAAGGGATAATAAGAATTTACTCTAACAATAGATCATTCTTCATTATACAATTCTTTTAATTTTTTTTCAAATACTTGTTCAATAGGGACGCCATTCTCTATTTTAAGAATTACTGTATTTAAATTATTAAAATTATTTAAAAAAGATAAAATATAATAAAATTCAATAAGTAAAAATAATATTGAAACATGTAAAAAATTATAAATCCCTGAAATTGGACTAGTATTTAATAAATATGCTGCAACAAAAATAATAACACCAACGAAACATAGAACAATTTTATTAAAAAAACCAGTTAAATTTAACCAATCCTCATCAATATCAAATATAACTGATTGTTTTAAAGCCCATTCTAATAGAAAATCAGTTATTTCTTTAGGATCTTTTTTTAACACTTTATCTAAACGCTCTGAGAAGGTTTTTAATTCTTTTTTAAATTCAACATTTATTTTTATTTTTACTTTTTTATATCTATCACTAAAATCTTTCTGAAATAATAAATAATAAGTAGGGAAATATCCAACTGCACCTAATAATGATAAACCAATTATCCATGTTTCAATTTCAAACATAAATAAAAAATATCTACAAATATTATTTAAATTATATGATGTTTACAGTTTTAACCTGAATAGATTATATGATAAAATATAATTAATATCTAATTTCAAAGATTTATCCCTCAAAAAATGACGATTGAAAAGTGCGGAATTTGTTTATATTGCACATTATAGTCAAAGTAAAATAGATAAAATATGGCAACAGCAGAGGACATATTACTCACAAGATTCAAGATCGAAGGAGTGAGTGAATATTGTAATTCTATCGGTAATGTAAAATCCGCACTCCTTAATCACACTATGAGTGTTGAACAAGCTAACACAGCTTTAAGTGGCTTAGGCAAAGAAAGCCAAGTCTTAAACCGTGCAAACAACATGATGGCTGCTGAATTCAGAGCCAACAACGCAGGTTTGCTAGCTGCTGGAAGGGCACTCAACGACATAGGCTCAATAGGAAGATCAGTCACCCAGATGTGGCAATCCTACAGCGTAGCGCAAATCAGGGTTGGTGACGCATCAAGGGCGCTTGATAATGCCCAAAGTGATGTCCTAGTCCTACAGAATTCGCTTAACAGGGCAATGGCTAGCGGTGACATTGAGCAGATAACGAACCTGACCATGAGGCTGAACCATGCACAAAATCAGGTTAAGAAGAGCAGTGAAGAATTAAACAAAGCTCAACAGGATAACATTCTGGGCTATGTTGGTATGGGTCTGCAAATGGCTAATGTTCTAGGCAAGCTCCCTACGTTAGCAATGCACATGAATTTGATGAAGACATTCACGATTGAGCAGACAGCAGCCACGATAACAAACACTGCTGCAACCTATGCAAGCGCTGCTGCTGATATTGCCCACACGGTCGCAATTAAAGCAAAGTCTGCTGCATTAGCAATATGGCATTCATTAAACCCAGCAGGATGGGCAATATTGGGCGGAGCAGCAATGATAGGGGTCGGAGCACTAGCTCTCACTCAACAAGGAAGCCAGATAAGCAACAGCTCAACAAATTTGAATTATAGTCCCACATTCTATGGAGGAGGAGCTGAAGCAAACGCAAAAGAGGACTTTGGTCAATTAGTGGATAGTTTGAGAAGAAGAGGGATTGGGTAAGAGAATTTTATTTACCTATTCTTGATAATATTTTTGCACCCAATGAAGGATAAAAGAATACAACGATAAGAAATAGACCTATTAAAGAAATTGTAATAGAGACAAAAACTGTTGAAAGAGGATTATTATTAATAAATTTTAATAGTTCACTAACAGCAGCTAAAACAATTATTACACCAATGATTACAACAATCGTAATAAGATCTGAACTTGGCTTTACTCTAGACACGATGAAATATTATTTATATTTTTATATATTAAATTATTGCTAAACGCTTATGCTTTATCAGAGTTTGCTTAAGCACCAAATGACTCCCACGGGCATAATGCTTCAAGAGTTTTTAATTAAGTGTATTCTGGGTGATAGCCCCCTTATTTGACCTGTTTTATTAGGAACAATCATAATATAATTTATTTTTTATTATGCTTTTATTTTTGAGAG
>VGJH01000089.1 GCA_016867505.1 Candidatus Bathyarchaeota archaeon | reverse complement strand
ACAGGATTAATTTTACACACTGACTCTGCGGGTAGTAAACCGATTCAAGCATATCTCATGTATAAAGAAACAGGAGATCCTTCATACTTTAGTGGATTAGCTCAGGATGCTTTGGCAATGAACGTTAATGACGTTTTATGTGTTGCTGCAGAACCCGTAAGTTTTGTTGATTACATTGCTTTCAACACTTTAAACATTGATCGGATTCAACTACTTGGTTCAATAGCTAAAGGCTTTACAGAGTCTAAACAGACATTAAACAATGAAGGAATACCTATATTATTTGGAGGAGGAGAAACAGCGGATCTACCTGACCTCTTAAGAACCCTTGATGTATGTGTGACGCTTTTTGCGAGAGCACCGATTCAAAACATTATAACTGGTAAAAAAATTATTTCAGGAGACAAAATTATTGGGTTAAGAAGCGGAGGGACTTTAAGATATGAAAAAAGTGTCAATAGCGGAATCATGAGTAATGGACACACATTAGCACGTAACTGTTTACTTAACGCTAATTATGTTAAGAAATACCCTGAACTATCATATCCTAATAGAGAACGATTCACAGGAGAATATTACATTGACACATTCATTGATGATGTTGGCATGACTGTTGGTGAAGCCTTGCTATCTCCAACCAGATTTTATGCTCCAATCATTAGTAAAGTTCTGGAAAATTGCTATGATGGCATACATGGTCTAGTACATAACACAGGAGGAGGGCAAACTAAATGCTTACGAACAGGAACGGGAATAAAATATATTAAAAACAAATTACCTGAGCCTGACCCAATTTTTAGTTTAATCCAACAAGCAGGGAAAGTTGAATGGAAGGAGATGTATCAAGACTTCAATATGGGTGTAGGCTTTGAGATTGTATCTGACCAAAGTTATGTGGATAAAATTCTGGGTATTGCTGAGAGTTTCAAACTTGAAGCACAGGTTATTGGACACTGCGAAAAAAGTTTAGGCGATAATAAATTAGAAATTAAGTCAGAGTATGGGAAATTTGGTTATAATTAAACTAGGTAGAACTTAGTTTGCCTTCCACTTATCCATTGAAGCTTACCTTGTGTAAAAGCAGCATCTTCTTCGAGAGCAAAGGTAACCATCATTCCATTCCATTCAGGCACAGCTTTCTTCACATTCAACTCGATACTGTAACAGGTATCATCATACAGTTTGTAGTCGCCTCTGCCAGGCACACCGCCTTGTCTATCCCATAAGCCAATAATGGGACCTGCTGCATGGCCATGTACTCCAATTGGATGAGTGTATACTGATGGTATAATTCCTTCAGCTTTTGATCTGTCAAGAGTGTTTTTCAGAATTTCATTGCCATCTCTTCCAGCAACCATCTCTTCAGCATGAATATCCTGTAGCCTATTTCCATCTTTTAGCCCAGCTTTCAATCCTTCAGGTGCATCAACTTCACCAGGTTTAAGCACATACGCAAGGCGTTGAACATCAGTGCATAAACCTAGGTAATTGAACCCAACATCACAATGAAGCATATCGCCTGGCATTATCATGTTTGTTTTATTTGGCTCAGCAGACTGTTTACTAATACTGGGCGGGAACCATGGCTGAACCCCAAGATCATGGAACTTTTGTCTAACCCACCAAGATAAATCGTCAACAGTCGTTATCCCTGCATGGATTACACGAGTGCTGAATGCTTCAGATACAACAGTGTGTGTTATCTCTACAATACTAGGGTATATTACTAACTCATTCGGGGTTCTAGTTTCAAGCCATCTAACACAGAGGGTTTCAGCACTTTTCATTCGTTTAATATATTTACCATCAACAGCTCTACAGAGTTGAATATATTCACTATGTGTTAAACCATCACCAAAGGCAAAGGTTTCACCGTAATTAATTCCAATACTTTGTGGATCTCGTTCAGCAATAATTTTTGCTAAACAGTCATATTGCTCATCTTGATCAGGATTCCATGCAGTCTTATAGAATTCACCTAAACCTGTTCGTGACAAGATAAGTCTCTCCAGAGTTCCATCCTGCTTCATCATATAAACTAAAATTGTTCTACGCCTAGCACTCATTTGTGGTTCAGGTAAAAGGCTCAGGATTACTGGGTCCTCATTATATTCTCTGGCAATAACCAGCCACATTTCTAAACCTTGTTCTTTCATTAACTTGGGTAAAAGATTCTCAAGTCTATACTTCAACCAATTATTTCTAACGTCTCCTCTCTGGCGAAGAGAAAGAATTTTTCTTTTATAATCTTCGGTACTTTCACTTGGTTTAACAGAATAAACATCAGGCAATCTATGCACCTCTTTAATAATTTAAAGATTAAAACATAAGGTTTCTTAGTCAAATGATATAAAAACTAATTTCTTTTCTTAATTTCAAAACATTAATATAGACCGACCAGTCGGTTTTTATATTGACTATGTCACCTAAAATATCAGTTGAACAAAAAAATAATGTAAAAGACAGAATCCTAAATGCAGCTGAAACACTATTCATGGATAAAGGATTCAAAGAAACTTCAATGGATGATATCGTTAAAGAAAGTAATATGAGTAAAGGAGCAATATATGGACACTTTAATTCTAAAGATGAACTTATTTTAACACTTTATGAAAAAAAGATACAGTCAAATCTTAGCCAGATTAATATCGCTCTTCCTAAAGGTTCATCCTCAAAACAAAAGTTGCATATGTTTATTGATACGGCTATTGAAACTTGTAAACGTCCGAAAGAATTTCAAAGAATGAATATAGAGTTCTTTATTGAAGCTTCTAGAAAAGAGAAGCTTATCCGGAAATTAAATGATAGATATTCAATCACTAAACAGGTTATTGAAAATTTAATTAAAGAAGGTATTGAAAGAGGAGAGTTTAGAGATGGTTTTGATCCTGATAGATTAGCTGCACTCCTTTTTGCTTTAGGTGATGGCTTAAGCTTACATTGGGCAACAATGGGTGTAGATTATGACTGGGAAAAATTGAAGGCAACATTATTTGAAACAATTCTTCAGGGGATAGAGGTGAAAAAACATTTTGATTGAAGATTTTTTGTTTAAAATTTATAAATTTGTTAATAATTCAAAAATAATGCATTTAGGAAAAATATACCAAAAATGTGAAAAATGGTGGTGTCACCACATTTTTCATTGTTCATAAGAAATTAATTTTATTAAATTTTAATGATGTCTTGTATTTTTGTTTTTTGAGGGCGTAGTTTGAAGGTGAGTTGCGATTGCCATGGTCGCTATGGCTTACTACGCCCAATTTAATCGGGGGAATGAAACCTGATAAGTATTTTCTACTTAGAATATGTATAATATATTGAAGTGAAGCTATTAAATTTGTGATTAATAAATTTGTTAGTAGGTTTTCAAACATTTTTTTGATTACTATAATCAATTAATTCTATTAATAATCGGAGAGATGAACCATGTTTATCAATATTTTCTAATTTATGAGACTTATTATATTGTCTATTTATTTTTTCATCATCTAATTCATGTGGTTTAATATTATATTTAGGAATCGAGACTTTACCATCTAAATGATTTACCACTTCATGTGAGCTACCTATAAAGCTGGCTTCATAATTCTCCCAAGTCTTCTGAAATAAAGGCTTGAGTATTTTATTACCTTCAATGATCTTTGCTATCTTATCGTTTGAGGGTTTAAAGTCTGGGGTTTTATCAATTTCCTCAGTAATAATATTTTTAAATTTTTGGTAGCATTTCTCTGAGCATACTGAGGCAATTTCTCCTCGGTATGGCCATCTTTTACGTGTTATAAGCGTCTCTTTCATGTCACCAAAAATTTTTACTAGGGGCATTAAGCATGCTTCGCATGCTTCAGTATTGCATATTAAGCAACGGTATGTCGATTGAAAAAAAGCATTTTTGCCACAGACTTCACATTTACCCATAGATAAGTTAAAAGTCAGATAGAATAATAACATTTATACAAAAAATGCATTACTAGAGAAAACACAAAAATTATTAGTAAAAATTGTGATAAAAGTATGTGAATTTTAAGATTACTGTTTCTCCTTGAAATAGTAATAGATGAATAAAAGTTGGTGAGTTAAAATTCATATAAAAAATCTATATCATATGAAAAGGCTACTCTATGAAATGTTCTTAAATTTTAGACTTTGGTTATAGTGTGAAAATTAAGTGTATAAAGGAAAACCCGCTTGATTCCAGCCAAGTATCCCATCTTTCATATGATAGATTCTTGTGTACCCCTTTAATTTTAAGATGTTTACAGCTTGACTGCTTCTATTACCTGTACGACAGTAGATAAGTAAATCATCGTCTTTTGATAACTCAGCCACTCTTCTATCAAACTCATCAACTGGAATTAGTATTGCTTTTTCGATGTGACCTGAATCATATTCTTGTTTAGATCTGACATCAACAATAACGAGATCAGGCTTCATTTTAATAAGTTCATAAGCCTGTTGAATCGTAACATCTCCATAAGTTGGGAAACCTTTACCCCTATCAATTTGAAGCTGTAATATGTATACAGATATTGAAAGAAGAATTATCACGATAATTAAGTATAGATTTCTTCTCAACTCAACCATATAACCTGGTTTTAAGAAGGAATAATCAAATTTAAACTATGGTAAAAACCCATTTTAAACGACTAAAGTTTTAATCATCTGTTTAATTAGATGTACACTAAAAAATTTTTAGTCTACAACTTTTCATAATTCAATCTTTAAATAGCCTCAGCGTAACTCTGATCGCTCACGTATTCGCTCTAATGCCTTCACATCATTGGCTGAGAATATTATTTTGTTTTAGGTTAAATAGGTTCCTGATTTATTGGATTTTTATTATTCTTCCAGTGTTTTTCTCTTGTCTCTTTTTTATAGTTGTCTCTAGTACTCCGTTTTTGTATGTGGATTCTGCTGTGTTTTCGTCGACTTCATACGGGAATTCTAGTTCTTTATAATATTTTTTTTCTGGGTTTGTGACGTTTATTGTAATGTTTTTGGGTGTTACGAATAGGTCGATTTCATCTTTTTCGACTCCGGGGAGTTCTGCAATTATTTTTAGTTGGTCTGGTTCATCGATTATGTCTATTAATGGTTCTCTTGCTTCTTGTAGGTTGAGTGGTTTTTTGCTTTCTCCGCTGAAGTCGGGTTTCATGTTCCCAAATTCTCTGATTGTTGGTTTACCATCTGGCCCAATTTTGACGCTGTATCCATACACGAATGGGCCATATTCTTTTTTTATTGAGCCGTCTGGTAGGGTGTTTTCATGGGCTAAATCTTCAGGGATCTCTGATTCCATCTCTTTGATGAAATCAGCCATCTCCTTCTCCATATCTTCAATCATTTTATCAATGTCAGGAAAGAAGGGTGATCCACGTTTCTTTCTCCTTTTCTCCCAGTCATCCCATATGGACATATGTGTATTCAATAAAATTTAATCCGTATTCATCTTTAAATTTATCTCAGGTAAAAAATGTTATTTTAATTAGTAACCTTGGAATCTGCCATTTTTATCTAGTTCAAGTAGACCTAGCCATTCATCCTGAACGGTTTTCTGCAGTGTTTCAATCTGA
>VGJH01000088.1 GCA_016867505.1 Candidatus Bathyarchaeota archaeon | reverse complement strand
AGTTATAAAAAAATGGTTGCTGCGGATTTCAAATGGGCAATGCCTGCACACAATGAGACCATGATTGAAAAAGAAGTCGAAGTAAATGTTTTGAATGCTGCAGAATCGATTATAAGTGGAAAAGCTGCGAAACATATCGAAGGAGTAGCTAATGGCATTAAAGTTAGAAGATACAATTATGAACGATTCTCCCTAATTGTGAGAGCCCCCTAAATATCCAATAATTTACATATTACTTTAACTGATGACTCTTCAGTGTATAAGATGCAGATTCATACCATTCATCATAAAATGTTTGGTTTAATTGATGTCTGTAAATCCTTCATAATTGAAGACTCAGAAGTAATATTGGTTGATACAGGGCTGAACTCCTCTTCCATCAATAATATCCTTAAGAAGCTTGCTACTAGACAATACAGCCTTTTAGTAGCAAAACTATGTGTTTTGACTCATAGCCACAGAGATCATGTGGGAGGTCTCTCCAAATTAAAAGAATTAAGTAATTGTCAAATAGCAGCACATGAGGCTGACGTTGATGAAATAGAGAAAGCAACGGGTGTTGAGGTAGATCTGCGTTTAAGGGATGGTGATCTTCTCCCTTGTGGAGTTCAAGTAATATATTTGCCTGGACATACCCTTGGTAGTATTGCATTGTTAGCTGGAAACACATTAATTACGGGAGATACTATTAGAGGATCTCCAGTTGGTTTACAGCCACCACCAAGTCTTTACTCAAAAGATAATGATTCAGTTTACGCTAGTATTCGTCATTTAGCTACCTACGATTTTGATAGAGTTTTAGTAAGTCATGGTAATGATATAGAATCTGGGGGAAAAGAAGCTCTTATCAGGTTAATTGAAAGACTTGAAGATTGATTTTCTTATTTTTCAAAAATATGTTTTTTTTGATGGTTGAGGGTTTATATTCCATCATTGTCAAATTTTATTTGGTCAAAATGTTTAAGAAAATTCTTGTGGCCTTCGATGGTTCAGAAGCTTCAAAACACGCATTAGATTATGCTGCAGATATGGCCTACCAGTATAAAGGAATACTTATTATTTTGACTGTTGTCCCTCGTGTTACTTTACCAGCTTACCCTGATGAGGGTAGTGGTGTTCCTGTGGTTGTTGGGCAAGATTGGACTATTTATCAGGATCGTTTAAAAGAAATGTATCAAAAATCCTTAACTGAAGCAATTAAGGATGTTAGAGAAGACTTGCCAAGCCTTGAAGTGGTTGAACTCCTGTTAGGCGGTCGACCTTCAGCAGTGATTATCGAGGAAGCTGAACGAAATAGAGTTGATTTAATAGTTTTGGGAAGCCGAGGACTTGGTGGAATAAGTGGTTGGATCCTTGGAAGCACAAGTCGAAGGGTTGTTGAATCCTGCACTAAACCTGTTTTAGTAGTAAAGTAATCTTTTTTTTATATTTCCATAATAACGCTTTTACTTACAAATAGTAACTTGTTGCTGAGATGTCGGAGCCTTTAGATTCCCTTATTAAAGCTGGCAAAATTGCAGCGCAAGTTCGGGAGAGAATGAAGGAGAAAGTCAAGCCAGGAGTTAAAGTTATTGACTTATGCGACACTGCGGATAAAATGATTGAGGATCTTGGGGGTAAACCAGCTTTCCCCTGCAATATTTGTATTGATAGAGTAGCTGCCCATTATGCTTCACCTTTAAACGACCCAACGATGATTAAACAGGGACACCTTGTTAAAGTTGATGTTGGCGTGCATGTTGATGGATATCTAGCTGACACCGCTATTACCGTCTGTCTTGACCCATCCTTGAAAAAAATGGCTGAAGCAGCTGAAGCAGCACTAGAAGCTGCAATCAAAACAATGAAGGCTGGTACTAAAACATCTGAAGCTGGAGCAATGATTGAACACATTATAAAAAACCGGGGATTTAAATCAATAAGGAATCTTACTGGACATAAATTATCTCGGTATATTGTTCATGCTGGGAAAAGTATACCTAATGTTCACATTATGATTGGTGAAAAATTGTTGGAAGGTGAGGTTTTTGCTGTTGAACCTTTCTCAGTTCTCCCAACTGCTGCTGGTGAAGTTAGGGATGGAGCACCTAGTAATATTTACCGTTTTGATAGAAACAGAAACATATCGAGTACTGCTGCGAAAGAGATGGTTAATTTCATTCAATCAGAGTATAAGACACTTCCATTTGCGGGTAGATGGGTACTCAGGCGATTTCCTGGGATTGATGGTGTCAATGCCTTTGATGAGTTATTAAAATCAAAGAGCATTACTAGTTATCCCCAGCTAATTGAAAAAACTAATGGTGTAGTTGCCCAAGCTGAGCATACTGTGATTATAACAAATGAGGGCTGTACTGTTACTACTCGATAACTCCCTGCTTCTTTTCTTTATCGGGTTCTTTCTTTCTATTCACTCTAGAAATAATCATCACACCATCACATCTTGTACAGGGTTCATCATTTTTGAATACATAGTCTCCTTGTTTGAAGTCTCTAACTCTTCTTAGGTTGCATTTAGGGCATTCAAGGGTTGTAATGATTTCTGCACGAGGTATATCCATTTTTGATTGAGCACTTGGCCTACCTCCCCTGAATAACATGTAACCGATGGCAGCGAAACCTAACGCGCCAATCAATAGGTATGTGTAAGCAGTTATTTGGTCTTCAATAAAACTTTTGAATCCAAAATATAAGCTAACTAAAGATAGGATACCAATTACTACTATGATTGCCAGATTAACCCATGATGCTGTAATTCCAGTTACGGGAGGTGCGCTTCCACCTTGACTGTGTGTCTTCATCATTGACCAACTCCTATAGTATTACCAATTCCAGCAACAATTACGATATCACCGGGCTGAGAGTAATCCATTATTATTCTTTTAACTGATTCACCTGCTTTTTCTGCACCTTCAGCTAATTCTTCGACTAATGGAGCCATAGTGTGCTCCATACCCTGTTTAATGGCTATTGCATGGATTGGTACCTTATATTTGACTGTGATTTCTTCAATCTTGAACTTCTCTTTACCTGTACCACCAATAGCGGCTCCAACTCCTTCAGAGATGGCTCCTACTGGCTCCCCCTCCATTTTACCAGCAGCGTCAATCATAATAATGATCTTCACTTTTCCTTCTTTCTCATTTAATGCAGTCATTATGGCTTCATCAGGTGTACCAACTGTTCCACCTGGACCTTTTGCTTTCATGACAATTAGTGTTCTTCCATCAAAAGGTACTTCTGCTGAAACCATTTCTTTAGAGATATCTCTCTTTGGATAATCTTTCATTAATCTACCTGCAACTATTGGTCCTACCGAGTCACCAATTGGTATACCTTCTCGTGTTGCTTGTATCCCAACTGTTAATGACTCAACCAATTGCATTATTAGGGGTAGAATCATATGCACTTGAAGAATTATGTATATATTCATAGTTTTCTTGCCCATGAGGTAATTATGTCTCATAGCTTTGTAGATGTAATTTAATTCAAAGGTTAAACCAACTAAGTTTTCAAGGTTCTGTCGTTCAACTTCTGCTGCATTAGGTGCTATTGCTTTGACCTCAGCTTCAAATATATCGTGGTTGACTTTGAGGTAGTGATCAAGTTTATCGACAATTCCATATGGGTCCATTTCAGTTAATGGGATACTGATAAACTCCATTATTCTATCTACTTTTGCAGATATATCGACTCCTGGTTTACCAACTTCATTAATTGCATTGATTGATATTCCTCGAGCTTCATCTCTAATTTTTTTAAGCCTTCTTAATGTTGCTTCGATTTGATTTAGCATCTGGAGACTCTGCAGCCTCTGTGCATAGAAAAGGTAAACTATGAATGCAAAGCTGAAGAGGGTTTGAATTATCATGTTTAAATCCGTTTCTTGTTGCAGGATCTGAGCAAATAGCACGGTCATTTAATCACTCCAGTTGAGAATCTATATACAGTTATAAATCTTAGTCTAAACAAGACTCTTAGCGCCTTGGTTAAATTAATTTTTTACCTTTTCTTAATAAATTTTTGTTAAGGTGGGCCACCAGCTTCCAGTGTTTGCGTCGCCTAAGACAACACTACTTCTGAACGGAATGTGGTTTAACTTCCGAGATCGGAACGGGATCGGGTGGGTCCCACATCCTATGGCCGGTAACCCAGAGATAGGGCTCCAAGTCTCTAGTTTAAACATTTCGGTGTTACATAAGGCTAAACTCTATTACCCAGACTTCTTTTGTTTCATCCCAGCTCCCATATATTTTAGTCCAGAGCTTTTTGTATTCATTAAGTGATGATAAACCTTCTTTAACTGCATCTTCTTCTGTTACTTGGTTTAATGGTTGTGTGTAAATTTTTTCAATTAATATCCTCTTATCAAGATGTTTTGTATAACCAACCCTAATCAAGTAGTTTTTTCCTACTTTTACTAATGGTTTTTTTACTCTACGAGTTACTGTTTTTTTCCCTTCTAAAATTAGAGGGATCTGCTCTTTTTTCCAAAGTAATGCCACGTTTTTAGAGTATTTTATCTGTAGTTAAAAGGTAAAGTATGTTTTATCCTTACCTGAGTAAATATTATTCCCTTCTAACTTCAACTACTTTAATAACTTCTGATGTTCTCCTTCAGTGAATTGACTTTGGAACCAAATAAAGATCAAGGACTCATCATAGGTGTCTTAGAAGTGATTGGTGGGCACTTCTCTGAGGAAGGGGATGTGATAGTTGGTGTAATCGATTTGGCTCCAAGTGTACAAGCTGCCATGGTTCAGGTTTATCCCGCGGGAACAATTGAGAAAAAGTCAAATGGAGAAGAAGTGAATCTAAACCCTTCAGACGTAAAAGCAGCAATTGTAGAGATCTCTTCAACAGCAAGAGATGATTATAGGAAAAATGTTGTTTTCTCCAGAATGTCTGATATTCGTGAACCAATTTTCCTTGAATTAACACAACCAATAGCAGAGACGGAAATATCAGTTGTTTTCTGTAAATTGGCAATAATTGGCTTACCACCAATAAGCATTAATATGCATGATCAAGGTGTCTTAACTTATTTTAAAGAGAAATTTATGAATCTCACCGTGGATCCAAGAAGCCGAGTGAATATTGATGTGGCTGGTTACGCTCTACCTTTTGCGATAAGCATAGTATATCCTAAAGAGAGGGTTTTGATAAATGAAGACACATTCATATCTTTCATTATTCCTGTTGGGATGGTGGGTGAGAATGTGGGTGTTGACCTATACCCCCAAATTCCTGACGAATTGGAACAACTTCTACTTCAGTTATCCTCTTCAGAAAAGTAACCTTCTTAAGGTTAGAGAGTAACCGTTTTTTCTGCACGGGGTCGTGGTCTAGACAGGTATGACGTTGGGCTCCAGAAAACCATAAAACCTAAACTGACCCGGAAGGGGATGAAGAGTTTTTGGAGCGGAAACCCAAATGCCGGGGGTTCAAATCCTCCCGACCCCATTTTTAATTTATTTTATTAAAAGCTGAATTAATAAATATTTAATCAAGTGTCACTCTATAAATTTTTTTTTCTAATTGAATTATTTAAGGCATGAGAATTATTCAAATGCAATTTATAGCTGGTTAAATATAAATAGTATATAGAGAAAATATTGTATTTG
>VGJH01000087.1 GCA_016867505.1 Candidatus Bathyarchaeota archaeon | reverse complement strand
AAGGTTACTAAAATTGATATTGAAGCAGTTGTAAAAGGATTAGGAGTAGAAAACCTTCTATCAATTAATGCTTATGATCTAAAGAATAATATTGAATCAATTAAACAGTTTATGTCGAGAGAGGGAGTAAAAGCAATTGTAAGCCATGGTCCATGTGCTTTGTATAATGACCGGAAAAAGCGATCATCAGGAGTACCAATAATTCCTAATAAGGTAAGTATTGAAACATGTAAGACAATTTACGCTTGCGTTAGAGACTTTTACTGCCCCGCAATTGAACTTAATATTGATAGTCGTCAGACAGAAATTCAATTAGACGTCTGTAATGGTTGTATGAGCTGCGCAAAATTATGTCCAGTTACTGCCATCAGTTCAATAGGAGGAATAAAACAATGAATTCATATAATATTTTATTATCTGGTGTTGGCGGACAAGGTCTAATGCTTTTATCCCAAATCATGGGTGACGCGTGCATTCTGAAAGATTACCCAATAATTGTTGGCGCACAACACGGATTAGCTCAAAGAAGTGGAAGCATTTCTGCTCATGTAAGAATAGGTGATACAAATTCGCCACTTATACCATATGGCTTAGCTGACATGATTATAGCGATGGAGGGAATGGAGGCTTTAAGATATATTGAATACTTGAAGGAGGGTGGAATCATTGTCATGAATAATAGAATAATGCATCCACCTCTAGAGACTGCCCCAATTATTAAAAATAGACAAGAAAAAAGATTGTATGTTACATTAGAACAAATTACTCAACAATTAAAAAAAGTCACTGAGAACATTATTGGACTTGAAGCAAATAAACTGGCAATAGAAGCAGGAAATCCACGAACAGAAAATATCGTATTATTGGGAGCAGCATCAATACAGAAAGATTTTCCAATTGATTCAGAAGCAATTAAAAAAGCAATAAAGCGTAATGTCCCAGAAAGAACAATCGAAGCAAACCTGAAAGCTTATGAAATTGGACAAAAAGCAGGGAAATAGATACAATTTTTCTTTTTACTAAATACTTGTTAGTTAATGATAAATTCCTAGGAATCACCTCATACCTTATGTCAAAAATTGTTCTAGATAATGATAAATTTCTGGAATTATATCGAGTAATGATAAGAATTAGAACATATGAGACAACCCTGAGAACTCTTTCCAGAGAAGGTAAAATTCCTGCAAGGTTTGGTATGTATACTGGTCAAGAAGGAGTAGCCACAGGAGTATCAGCACATCTTAAAAAAGATGACCAGATTGGTAGCACTCATCGACCAGTAGGGCACTTAATTGCTAAAGGAATTAATCTGGATAAGCTTACAGCGGAATTATGTGGTAAAGCAACGGGATTCAATAAAGGTAAAGCTGGCTCGTATCACATATTTGATCCTGAAACAGGATGTTTAGGTGCAAATGGAATCGTTGGTGCAAGTGTCCCTATGTGTGCAGGATATGCTTTAAGGAACCAAATAAAAAATGATGGAAGGGTTACAGTATCATATTTTGGTGAGGGAGGAAGCAATCAAGGTGGTATCCAAGAAACATTAAACCTAGCTGCTTGCTGGAATTTACCAATCGTCTTCATTTGTGAAAACAGCAGTCCAGTAGTTCAGAGAATGCTAGGCCACGAAATGGATTATCCACAATTAACGATTGATAATGTATCAATTCGTGCAGCAGGTTATGGTATGCCTGGTTCAACTCATGATGGATGGGATGTTGAAGAAGTCTATCGAGTAGCTGGAGAAGCTATTAATCGAGCTAGATCAGGAAAAGGCCCTACACTTCTTGAATTTAAAGTTCATCAATTCGAGGGCAACTTGGAAGGAAGACTTGAAGCTAATGAAAAAGACAAACCATTCTGCCCAATTGATGTTCTCGAACATAAACTTAGAATCAGACAAATACTGAAGAAGGATACTGAAGAAAAAATTAGATTAGAAGAATTAGAATTAGTTCAAAAAGCGGTTAAATTTGCGCTTTCAAGTCCTGAACCAGATATTAAAGAGGCATATACTGATGTTTTTGGAGGTGCATTCTAATGCCTGAAAGAATAATCACAATGTCTGAAGCTTTAAATGAAGCAATGTTTAATGAAATGAAAAAAAATTCAGACATCATCTTACTAGGTGAGAATGTTTCAAGCAGTTTCCGTGGACCCACAAAAGGGTTGAAAGACGCTTTCGGTAGAGAAAGGGTAAGAGATGCACCAATTTCAGAAACTTCATTCATAGGTGCAGGGATAGGAGCAGCTATAACTGGTCTCAGACCAATCGTTGAATTAATGCTTGTCGATTTTGGCTTAGTAGCAATGGATCAGATACTAAACCAAATGGGAAAAACAACATACATGAGTGGTGGAGCAGTCAAGATACCAATTACACTTAGAGCTGTGATTGGAGCAGGAACTAGCTCAGGAGCAACTCATAGTGAAAGCCTATACTCACTTTTTGCCCACATGCCTGGGATCAAAGTAGTTTTACCAAGCACTCCCTATGATGCAAAAGGATTACTGACTAGTAGCATTAGAGAAAATTGTCCTAAAGTCTTTCTTGAACATAGATTACTTTACAATGTAAAAGGTAATGTACCAAAAGAAGAATACACAATTCCCTTAGGTGTAGCAAACACATGTAATGAAGGAAACGATGTAACAATAGTTGCTTCAGGACTGATGTTACATGAATCGCTTAAAGCAGCAGAAAAAATAAAAAATAAAGTAAGTGTTGAGGTTATTGATCCCCGAACAATTTATCCACTGGATGAAGAAACTATCTTAAAATCGTTGCAAAAAACTGGTAGATTAATTGTAGTAGATGAAGATTATAGATATTGTGGATTCAGCGCTGAAATTGCTGCTCTTGCAGCAGAGAAAGCTTTCAAACAATTAAAAGGACCAATTTATAGGTTAGCTACGCCAAACACTCCATTCCCCTTTAATCCACGCCTTGAAAGAGAATTATTACCAAATGCTGAAAAAATTGAAAAATTAATCCAAAAAGTAATTGGTGAATAATTTTTTTACGGTTATTTTCTTCTTTAAAATGATTTTTATTTAAAATTAAACATTTTTTTCCAAATATTTAATATTCTGAGTATAATGTAATTCGCAGGAGCTTCATATGGTTAAATGCGATAAATGTGGTGTAGAGACGTTTATGCCATATAGATGTACATATTGTGGTAGTTACTTCTGTGATGAGCATAGGTTACCTGAATTACATAATTGTTCAGGAAATTTTAGACAGCCACGAAACAATGTCTTCATTGGTAGTTATAGCACTTCAAGTAATCCTTATGGAAGCTCATACACAAGTTCGCGAGTTATAAGGCCTTACTGGTTTAGCAGACAGGAACTTAAGGACCTTGCTCTCGGGTTATCGGTGATTATTATTTCACCTTTGATAAGATTATGGGATTACCTATTTATTGAACCTTTAATTGTAATTGCAGCGTTACTTATTTTAACTTCTGCATTTATTCTACATGAGTTAGCCCATAAATTTGCTGCGCAGAGGTTGGGCTTATGGGCTGAATTTAGGATAAGTGCTTCAGGAATGATGCTTACATTACTATCATTTCTTCTTGTTCAAACATCTATTTTTCCAGTTATGTTTGTAGCTCCTGGAGCTGTTATGATTGCAGGAATGTTGCGATGGGATGAATACGGTAAGGTCTCCGTTGTCGGACCAGCAACAAATATTACACAAGCTCTTATTTTCTTCATAATCTTTTTGATAACATCAAATTATACTATTGCCGAATTAGCGATTTATGGTATGGCAGTAAATTCGGGTTTAGCATTATTTAATTTGATTCCATTCGGGATTTTTGATGGAATGAAGATTTTTAAATGGAGTAAATTAGCTTGGCTAATATTAGTAATTTTAGCTGGATTGATGTTTGGATTCATTTGGTTCTAAATAATTTATTTATCACTTCTATCTTTATTTACAATATATGATGCTTCTTTCAGGTCCAGCTTCAAGGGAGCTTGGAGAACGAATAGCGAATGCTGCAGGAATTGTTAATAAACCAGTGGAGCATCGCCTTTTCCCTGATGGAGAAAGTTTCATCAGAATTTTGGCAAATGTAAAAAATGAGCATATAATAATTGTTCAAACAACTGCTCCACTACCAGATCAAAAATTAATGCAATTGCTTGTAATGTCAAAGACAGTAAAGGATTACGGTGCAAAACAGATCACTGCTGTTGTTCCATATCTATCATATTCACGCCAAGATAAAAGGTTTCAAGAAGGCGAAGCTCTAACATTAGATGTTGTTTTTGGGCTTCTGGAATCAACGGGAGTAAATAATTTAATAATTTGCGACTCACACAACCCAACTTCAATAAAAAAGATTGAAGAGAATCACACTTTAAAAATACATGAATTGTCAATAACGCCCCTATTAGCCGAATATTATAGGTCAAAAGGATACGAAAACGCATTCAGCTTATCACCAGATAAAGGAGCAGTTCGTTTAGCTAAAGCAGCATCTGAGATTCTTAATGGTGGATATGGAGCATTTGAAAAAGTACGTGATATTAAAACCGGTCTAACGACTATGGAAATAAAAGATTTAAATGTTATTGGGAAAAAAGCAATCGTTTTTGATGACATTATTAGTACTGGTGGAACAATGGCACAAGCAGTTGCAGGTTTGAAAAATCAAGGTGCTAAAAGTGTTGCTGTAGCTTGCACGCATGCACTTTTCATGGGAGGTGCTGAAGAAAAAATATTAAGAGCTGGAGCTGAGTCGATTTTAGCTTCTGATTGCATTGAGACACCTTACAGTAAAGTCACAATCGCTGATTTAGTAGCAAAAAAAATATTAGAAATAAGCTAACTTACCGATACCTATTATATTTAGTTGATTTGTTTAAAGGTAGAATAGGATGATTAGCTCAAGGATTAGACTTAAAGTACAGTCAGTCAAATCAGTTAAAGATCTTGAAGGGAGAGAATGCTTTCAAATTGAATTTGCTGAAGTTCGTCAAAGACCCCCAGTTATGATGGTTACCAACCCAGAAGTACCAGATGAGATTGGGCAAATGGTTGTACAAGTAACAAAAAGTTTCCAGAACATGATGCCTGGCATGGGATCAAAAGAATATGAATTAGCCAAGCTTACCCTCATACTTACTGGTGATGAATTAGAGAGTTTTAAACTCCGCCCATACCCTAATCAGTTATATGAATTAACTATAAGTGATGGCACCTTATCTTTTGCTGAAGTGTAGTTGGTAATAAATATATTCTACCTTTCCTAATTCTTTTAAAGTGATTCTAATGTCAATAAAAAACATTCAATGGATGGATTGGGAGAAAGAGGTGCTAAAAGTTTCTGAACCAGTCATTGTTGAGTTTTGGCATCAGAATTGTCCAACTTGTGTTAAAATTGAACCTTTAGTCAAAGAACTACCAATCAAATTTGATACAATGGCTAAGATATTGAGAATGAATGTACTTGAAAGTAAAGAAAATAGAAGATTAGCAATACAAAAGGGAGTAATGGGAACACCGACTTTCAAAATATACTGTCGCGGAATAGAAGTTGGAGAAATTATTGGATTAGAGGCTGTGACTGAACTAGATCAAAAATTATTCAAAATTATAAATAAATGCGCTTAGGGAGGTTACCCCAATAATTTATGACATTATAATTAT
>VGJH01000086.1 GCA_016867505.1 Candidatus Bathyarchaeota archaeon | reverse complement strand
AATAGAAAAAGAGAGCATATAACTAATGGTAATTCATTTGTAACAAATCCGTTTTGTTATAATGCATGTGTTAAGCAATTTAATACAGAATATCTACCTGCATACAATCTTTTATGGGCAAAAGGGATAAAGAAACCAGTTACACAATTAATGCAATAAGTTATTCAATATACTATAATTAATATATGTCAAATTATGGAAAAAATATTTGGGAATTGCATGGATATGTTAAAAGAAAAATGATAGGGCTGGTCTGAAAAATTATGTCATTCCTTGTTTTTAATAAGTTTGAGTTTAGTAATATTTTTATTAGCTTTTTCGAGAAAATCTTCAGCATTTTTAATTAATTGTTTCTTAGTTTCATCAATACTAATTCCTTTTTCAAGAGCTGTTGCATTTAGTGATGACTCAACATTTCTTTCTGTAATATTGAATTTATTACGTTCTAAATTAGAAAAGACAGATTCAAGTGCAGAGTCCTTATTATTCATTAAAATATTCATAATGTTGGTTTGAAATTGTTTTAATTCAAAAATTTGTTCTTGTAAATCATTTACAATCTCTTCAGAAACTTGACCATAGGGTCTATTACTTGAGAAAATGTTTAGGAATGGTAAAGCTTTACGATATTCTTTCTTAGCAAAATCTTGATCTAAGTAAGCTTTATTGTATCCTAATGGATCAACAACGTGCCCCATCATTGATTCTGCAATATCAGAATTTGCACCAGACTTAGCCCATTGAGATCTAAAACAGTCTCTAAGTTCATGTGGAGCTCTACCAGTTCTTTTAAATTGTCTTTCAGAGTATCCTAATTTGTTTAGGTGTCTAAACCAATACATGTATAATCCTTTTTTAGTGAGTGGGTTACCATGTTGATCAATAAAAATTGATTTAGAATTAATAGGTCTAATATTAGCCCATCCATTAAGCTTCTCTAATGCGTCTCCTCCTAAATAGGAGAAAAAGGGAGCTTCATTTTTTCTACCTTTTCGACCAGGTAATTTTATGCTGATTATCTTTTCTTCGTTTTCAATGTCTTTTTTAAGTTTATCCCATCCGTTATTACTCCAATATACTAGTTCTTCTGATCCGAGACCAGCACTAAACATGGCCATAAAAACTGATTGGTACATTAAGCTACTGCTTAGAATTAAGTCTCGAATTTCTTCAATTTTAAGAATACCCTGAATTTTTTCTCTATTTCCACGAATTTTAAAAGAGGGATCTTTCGGTAATTCAGTTCGATTATGTAAAAAAAAGCTTCTGAGTTGATTGTATATG
Source organism: Candidatus Bathyarchaeota archaeon (assembly GCA_016867505.1). GTDB lineage: Archaea > Thermoproteota > Bathyarchaeia > TCS64 > TCS64 > UBA8941. Next base: position 4,465 of record VGJH01000086.1, on the reverse strand, counting down.
TTCTTTTTATAACTTGTTGTTCCGTTTACATTGCTAACGTATTTTTCTATATAATCTAGGATATTGAATTTGTTTCCATTGTTTGCATTTTTTTGGTATTCAATTAAGTCATCTGGTGTATAATTCTTGAATTCACCACCGTAAATTGATAGCCATTTAATAAATCGTTTAATTGAGTCTTTGTTTAGTCTTTGAGTGCTGGGGCTTAATCTTTCAAGCCATTTATTTACTGTAAGGTATTCTTCAATAGTCATTATTTCACTATTTGTAGTCCTCATTTATTACCGTTTTGATATATTATATCCTACTTTATTACTTCGCCACTCTTATTTGCCCATAAGTAGAGATCCATTTTGCCTAATGGCATATCTAATTTTTTAGCTACCTGACTGAGGAGAGATTCGTATTCAAGATACTTTTTCTTGGTAATAGATTTTGGTCGCTCAGTGATGAGCCTCTGCTCAACCATATGAGTGAGAATATGTTTATCGATGATGGCTAAATCTAGATAACCAACATTACGCAGAAAATGGCTTGCCTCCTTCATACCTAAACCCAAAATATTTTCAACAAGCCAAACCCTAGCAGCCTGAGAAGAAATCTGGCTCTGAATAACTTTCTTCAAACTCTCTCTGTACAATCTTGCTTTAACAATAAACTCAGCTCTCTTCTTTGGGAAACGGTGTCGATGCATTAGACACGCTTTAACCTCCTCAACGCCACCCGTTTGTAAAGCATCTTTTTTATCAAGCGCTAAGATGCAACTCAAAGCACCCTTTGCACTATAATTTGCTGTAAGTAAGCAAAATACAAGCTCCTCAAACCATTTATCAGAACCAGCATTTTGAACTGCTTTAAACTCTAAGATCCTATGCTCAACCTTTCTACGAATAATTGGGTCAGACTCAATCTTTTTCACGACTTCCACTAAATTTTTCATACCTGTTGAAGAGTTTGGCATCATACAAAATGAAATGCTTCTCTTTTTAAAGGTGACATTTAGTATTGATTAGTCTCATTTGATAACGGAATAATGTTATAGACTTGTAGAGAAGTATTTTTCCAGAAGCGATCCATTTTGGCTCCTTACACTGATTTAATTGAATACGAGAATACGCCAACTAAAGTTGTAGCCATTAGGAAGGTACCTAAAATTGAAACTCCTGGCATAACAATTGATGAGGTTGAGGAGCGTCGAGAATTTGTTTTACCCTATTGGTTAGCTAAAATCCTTGTAGATGCTGGTTTAGCGAAGCTTGTTGATGAGGGTGTAACGAATGATGAGTGGACTCAGGTTCATTTCAAGGAGCGATTCAATCCCACTGGTCCATTAACTGTGTTGCCTGCCACCTTCTATTCACGTGCATATGTGAGTTTGGATCAGACTTCAAAGAATATTGAGGAGAATAAAGCGAAGCAAGATCAATTGAATAGGATTCAAGCTCGTTACCGGGATATTCTGGAGAGTAGAATTGGTAAGCTTGTCCGGATGGCTGCAGCTGAAGCATCTTCTACTCCAAAAACCCTGCAACCAGAAGAAATCAGACTTTATGAAGAATTAGAATCGCTTATCAAGGACTGGCGTGAAGAGATGCGTAAACTGGGGGCAAAATAATTGGCTAAGCTCGCATCTTATGAGGAAGTATTCACACGTTTCATCGAAGATTTCAGAGACTCTAATGGTAACTTAAAATATGATCAAGCAATTTCTGAACTCGCTGTCAAAGACAGTAAATCACTAATTGTTGAATTTAACGATCTTTATTCTTTCGATATGGAATTGGCAACGAACATACTGATGGAACCTGAGAAACTATTCGTTGACTTCAGTAACGTTGTCTCAGCGAAACTTAAACTAAAAGACCCGATTTATGCCGAAACACATAAGGATATACATATCCGAATTAGGGCATTACCCTCAGAGACACCTCTTAGAAAGATTGGCTCAGAACATATCAGTAAACTTGTTCTTGTCCACGGAATAATTGTTCGAGCCTCAGCCGTTACTCCCCTAATTGTTAAAGCCGTTTTCAAGTGCCCTGCTTGTGGAGAACTCGTCTACGTCATTCAGGATGGTGAGACACTGAAAACTCCAGCAAAATGTGAAAGCTGTGACAATAAGAGAGGTTTTGACATTGTACCCAAAGAATCAGTTTTCATTGATTCGCAGAGGGTAACAATTCAGGAAAGGCCCGAGGATCTCCCCCCAGGGCAGCTTCCCCGCTCTCTTAACGTTGATCTGAAAGATGATCTGGTTGACACTGCAAGGCCTGGTGACAGAATCACAATCATTGGCTGGGTTGATCTTATTCAAAGATATGGTAGAGGTGGGCCACTCAGAATATTTGACATGGTGATGGAGTGTAACAACATCGAGGTGAGTGGACGTGAAATGGAGTTGATGGAGATCTCACCTGAAGATGAAGCAGCAATCAAGGAGATTGCAGCAGATCCGTGGATTCACAGGCGACTCCTACAATCGATGGCTCCCAGCATCTATGGATATGAAAACATCAAAGAATCCATCCTATACCTCCTACTTGGAGGAGTCGGGAAAGATCTTCCAGATGTAAAAATTCGTGGAGACATCAATGTATTGCTTGTAGGTGACCCCGGAACAGGAAAAAGCCAGTTGTTACAGTTCGCTGCAAAGATTGCGCCAAGAGGATTATTGACCACTGGAAGAGGTTCCACAGCCGCAGGTCTTACAGCAGCAGTTGTTAAAGAGGGTGGCACAGGCAACTTCATTTTGGAAGCTGGAGCACTTGTCCTTGCGGATAAAGGAATCTGCTGCATCGATGAAATTGATAAAATGAAGGAAGAGGACCGTGGTGCGATACACCCAGCAATGGAGCAGCAGATTGTTCCAATCGCTAAAGGTGGAATAGTTGCTACACTCAATGCTCGAACCAGCATATTGGCTGCAGCTAATCCAACTTTAGGCAGGTATAATCCGTATCAGACAATTGGACAAAACATCAATTTGCCAGTTACGATTTTGAGTCGATTTGACGCCATCTTTGTCTTAAAAGACATACCCGATGCAGATAGAGACGCTATAATGGCTGAGCATATTCTGGGATTACATAAAGATGCTGGAACAGGTGTCACTTCACCTATCGATCCACAGCTGCTTAGAAAATATATTAGTTATGCTAAAAGGGTGAGACCCTCAATCACTGATGAAGTTATTACCCGTTTCAGAGACTTTTATGTTAAAATGAGAACTGCTTCTATGGAAGGTGGCGAGGCTTCAGCGGTAGCAATAACTGCTCGCCAGCTTGAGAGCCTTGTAAGGTTAGCAGAGGCTAGAGCCCGTGCTCATTTAAGAGATAAGGTGACGGTTGAAGACGCTGAAGCTGTCATAACTCTCATGCAGAGTAGCTTAGAACAGGTTGGAATAGATGTAACAACTGGGCAAGTTGATATCGATATCCTCTACACGGGTAAACCGAGAAGCCTGCAGCTACAGTTACAGAAACTGTTAAGCACGTTGGCTTCAATGGAGAAGACTGGACCTGTTAAGGATGATGACCTCTTCGAGATCTTGGCTGAAGAACATGGAATAAGCAGAACCGAAGCGACTAAACTAATTAGCACCCTAATTAGAGATGGCACAATTTACTCACCAAGGCCAGGATACTATAAGCGGGCAACCTAATCCTTTAATCCAGTGGAAACCCTTAAACGGATAAGATAATGGTGGAATATGATATTCCCAGCATCAGTGGGGGAGTCTAAACGGTAATAAAAGTAGCCATCGCAGGAATCGGAAACTGTGCATCAGCCCTAGTTCAGGGAGTAGAATTCTACAAAAACGTAGAAAAAGACGAGGACATCCCGGGCGTAATGCATGCATACTTTGGGAAATACCATATCAGAGACATAAAATTCGTTGCAGCCTTTGAAGTAAATAAACTAAAGATCGGGAAAGACTTATCTGAAGCCATCTGGGCTGAACCCAACTGCTGCGCTAAATTCAGTGATGTACCAGAGACTGGATGCATTGTCTCAGCTGGGCCGATAAGTGATGGTGTTGCACCACACATGTATGATACATTTCACGCAGACAAGAGCATAAAACCAGTGGATGTGGCACAAGTATTACGCGATTCGGATGCAGATATGCTGATCAACTACCTGCCAGTAGGAAGCGTAAAAGGAACTGAATTATATGCTCAGGCAAGCCTTGATGCAGGATGCGCTTTCGTTAACTGCATTCCAGAATTTATTGCATCAGTGCCTTCTTGGGTAAAAAAATTCGAAGAAAAAGGATTACCAGTCGCTGGAGACGATATTAAAAGCCAGGTTGGTGCAACAATTGTTCACCGTGTTCTAGCAAAACTATTCTATGATCGTGGGGTTAAGATTGACTCTACTTATCAACTTAACATAGGTGGCAACACTGATTTCTTGAATATGACTGTTGAGAGCCGTTTGAAAACTAAGCGAGTCAGTAAAACTG
>VGJH01000085.1 GCA_016867505.1 Candidatus Bathyarchaeota archaeon | reverse complement strand
TAGGTAATTGTTGTTCTAGCCTTGTTCAGGGTATCAATTATTATAGTAAAAACGATGATGAAACTGGTCTTCTACATAGGGATTTGGGTGGATACAGTATCAATGACATTAAGATTGTTGCTGCATTTGATATCTCAAAAGAAAAAGTTGGTAAAGATCTTTCAGAAGCGATATACTCAAGCCCTAACCAATCAATTCAGAAAATACACATTCCCAACTTAAATGTTGAAGTGCAGATGGGTTTAGATCTCGATAAAAACAATGATGATGCTCTAAACCTTATAAAAAGATCCGATGAAAAACCCGTGAATGTATCTGAAGCTCTTCAAAGAACTAAAGCAGACGTGTTATTAAATTTAATTTCAGGTGGTTCAGATTATTCCTCAAAAGGTTATGCTGATGCAGCTTTAGAATCAGGATGTGCTTTCCTAAATGCTACTCCCAGTACAATCGCTTCTGATCCTAGTATTGCTAAAAAATTTTTTAATGCAGGTATACCCTTAGCAGGCGATGATCTGTTAGACCAAATCGGTGCAACTGCACTTCATATTGGATTATTAGAATTTTTATTAAGTAGAGGCGTGAAAGTTGATGAAAGCTATCAATTAGATGTTGGTGGAGGAACTGAATCAATTAACACCCTTGAAAAAACACGTGATACAAAACGAGACATTAAAACTTCTACTGTTAAAAGTCACGTTCCATATGAATTTCCTTTAGTTTCAGGATCAACTGATTTTGTTGATTTCTTAAAAAATAGTCGAGATAGTTTCTTTTGGATTAAAGGGACCTATTTTGGTGGAGCCCAGTATACAATCGATGTAAAATTAAGCAGTATTGACTCAAATAATGGAGGCTCAGTTTTAATCGATGTCATTAGAGCTCTCAAAATATCTAAAAACAGGGGCTTTAAAGGACCTATAACTGACATATGTTCTTATGGTTTTAAAAAGTCCAGCCATGTTAGTCTAGCGAATTCATACAATTCATTTAGAAAATTTGTAGGATAGAACATCTATGAACCTAATTTTTATTGTAGGAACCGCTGCATCAGGTAAATCTAATTTGACTGCTGCCTTTTCGAGATGGCTTGAAATGCAGAGAGAAGATGTCATGTCAGTGAACTTGGATCCTGGAGCCATTTCATTACCCTATGCAGCAAATGTGAATGTTCGCGATTATATCAAAGTCGAACAAGTAATGGAAGAATACAACTTGGGACCAAATGGGGGATTAATGGTCGCATGTGATTTAATGGCAGGAGTAATTGATAACCTCTCTCAAGACATTGAAGATTTTACTCCAGATATTTGTTTAGTTGACACTCCAGGCCAAATGGAGTTATTTGCGTTCAGAAATCTTGGAGCCGCAATAGCTGAAAAATTGACCGATGCTGAAAAGGGGCTAGTTTACCTGTTTGACTCCGCATTTTGTAGAGATCCATTAAATTATGTTATGAATATGTTTCTTGCATCAGCTATTAATACACGATTTCAACTACCTCAATTTCAGGTACTCAGTAAAATTGATTTACTCAAAGAAATTGAACTCGAGGAAATTATGGGATGGGCAGATGACGTAAATCTCCTTGAAGAAGCAATAGATGCTAGATTAAGTGGGATGAAGAAAGAAATTAGCCAAGATATGATGGAAGTAATTGAACGCATAGGCCTAGATTTCAATCCAATTCCATGTTCATCAAAAACTAATGATGGGTTTAATGCTTTGTATGGTGAATTACAGCGTGTATTCACTGGTGGCGAAAAATTTACACCCTAAACTTTTTTAAAATATCTAATTTTTAATAAAATTTGTATTAATCTCGAAAATTTTCTAGAAAACAATTAAAACATATTCCATTAATCATATACTTGATTTTAATGACTCTGTATTTAACTCAAGATGATGTAAAGAAAGTGCTGGATATGCCTTCTACAATTCAAGCTGTAGAAGATGGTTTTAGGGAGATGGGAAAGAAAGCAATCGAGATGCCACCACGGGTATATCTTCATTTCCCTAAAGGAGTTTTAATTGCTATGCCTGCGTATATGCCTGGTCTAGGTGCAGCAGGAACCAAGCTAGTTACAGTTCATCCTGATAATAAGAAAGAACATAATTTACCAGCGGTTATTGCTCGAATTATTTTAAATAGTCCTGAAAATGGCCTCCCCTTAGCAATTATGGATGGCACATATATTACAGCCTTAAGAACGGGAGCTGCAGGTGCAGTCGGAATTAAATACTTGGCAAACGAAAATTCGGAAATTGTTGGATTATGTGGGGCAGGAGTTCAAGGACGTAGCCAAATAATGGGTTTAATGGAAGTTAGGAAAAATATCAAACTAGTAAAAGTATTTGATATTATCCCAAATACTTTAAATGCATTCATCAAAGAGATGCAGGAACTTTACACTAGTACCAAATTCGTACCTGTAAATAATCCTGAACAAGCTACAATAGATAGTGATATAATAATCACATGCACACCAAGTCCAACTCCATTTATCAAAGGTGAATGGTTGAAAAAGGGGGCGCATGTTTCTGCGATTGGTGCTGATACAGCTGCAAAAAGAGAATTAGAGACATCTGTAATAAAAAAATCTGATAAGTTAGTTGTTGATTTCATTCCTCAAGCATTTGTAGTTGGTGACTTTGCTAAACCAAAAGAAGAAGGAGTAGTATCTGAATCAAACATCTATGCAGAAATGGGTGAAATAGTATCTGGTCTAAAAAAAGGTAGGATTTCACCAACTGAAAACACACTTTTCAAGGCTACTGGCTTAGCGATAGAAGATGTTGGTACTGCATGCAAAGTGTATGAACTAGCAAAGAAGAAAGGAATAGGCGTTAACCTTCAATCCTAATATTTTTACTAGATTTTTAACCAATTATCCTACTAATAATTTGTTAAGATATTTATCCTCCAATTAGAATATTTATCTGGGGTTTCTGACATGGTAAAAACTCTTGAAGAATTAGTTAACAAAGAGATCAATGATCTTATTGATAAAAGAATAAGCATCTTTGATCCGAAAGACAATGCTTCAAAAGTTCTTGGTGAATTAAAACAAACCGATAGGTATGAAGCTGTGGTTTCATCAGGATCAAAAGTTGGTATAATCACTGTAAGGGACCTACTTGATATAGATCAACCGTCACAAACTAGACTTGAGGGTTTTTGGAGGCCCTTGACTCCTGTTTCACCAAACGTTACCCTTGGTTCTGTTGCTAGTATTTTGATAAAGAGCAATATCAGGGCCTTACCGATTCTTGAAACAAAAAAGGTGACAGGAATTATTTCACAAAATGAATTAATTAATTCCTTACTTGGAGTAGAGGAGTTAAAAAAGATAAACGTAAAAGATCATTTAAAGGCACCAGTAATCAGTTTAGATGTTTCGGAAAAGGTGTCTCAAGCACGAAGAATCATGTTAGAAAAAGGATTTAGTCATATTCCAATAACTCAATCTGAAAAACTTGTAGGAATAATTACTGCAAAAGATATTGTGCACGCATTTATTACCCCTATAGAAAAAATTTCAGTAGGTAGTAGAGTTACTCAAAAAGTGAATAAATTTCCAGGGAATGTAAAAGGAGTAATGGATTCAAACCCATGCACTGTAAATATTAAGGCATCAATTTTTGATGTAGTAAATGAAATGATTGAATATAATAAAAGTGCATGTGTAATAGTTGATGATACCAATTCAGTTTTAGGTGTAATTACTCCTCGTGAACTTCTCCCATTAATTGCTATATCTTCATTAGATAACGAACTACCCGTCTATATTCTTGGGTTAAGTAAGGAAGATTTTATTGAGAAGAGTATTGTTGAAGAAAAAGTACGTAAAATTGTCACAAAAAACCTTAAAATTCATCCAGACATAGCTGAAGTTTCGATAAAAATAAAAAAACAGCAAGCAAGCGGTGATCGTGCAAGATATAAAATTACTGCAAGAGTAATTAGCCCAAGCGAAAGATTCTCCGTAGACGCTGAAGATTGGGGTTTAATAGAAGTCTTTGATAAACTATTAAATAATTTAGATGATAAATTGAAACAAAATAAAAGGGATCCAAAAAAACGATTTAGACGAAAACCAATTGGTTAAATTTTTTTTTATCTAAAATAGAAAGAATTTAAATTATAATACTGTAGGTTATGAGCAGGTGAAAAAATGCCAAAGATAACAGTTGATCATAGTAAATGTGATGGTGAAGGAGTATGTGCTGATGTTTGTCCAATGAATGTTTATGACATTGTTGGAAAAAAATCTCAACCAAATAGAGCAGATGATTGCATTGGTTGTATGGCATGCGTAAATTCATGTCCAACACAAGCAATAACTGTAGAACCTTAAACTCCTTTTTTAAAAATTGTTAACATCATAAAATTAAAGCTTCTTTTTAGTATTAATTAAAATGTTGAATCCGATTTTTTTAAACATTTCAAAGAGTTTTGATAGGGGTAAACCTACGACATTAAAGTAGCATCCATCTATTCTCTCAATTAATAATGCACCTATATCTTGAGCAGCATATGCTCCAGCTTTATCCATTGGTTCTCCAGTTAAAATATAGTGCTCAATCTCGATTTTAGTTAGTTTTTTCATAGATACATAAGTAACTTCAAAATCATACCATTCTTGCATATTTGATGAATTAATTATTGTTATGCCTGTAATCACTTTATGGGTTTTACCTCCTAATTGTGTTAACATCATTTTAGCGTCTTCCAAATTTTTTGGTTTCTCAAATATTTTTCCATCAAAAATCACGATTGTATCAGCTGCAATTATCAAAGAATCTTTTTCTTTTTTAGCTACTCCCAATGCTTTGTTATATGAATTTTCTTTCACTCTCACATCTGGTATTAGAGAGTTGCTGTTTTCAGAATCTCCTGGATCTACAATTTTACATTTTACACCAATTTGTTTCATCATTTTTATTCTTCTCTTACTTGTTGAAGCTAACACAATTATTGGGGTGGTCATTTAGGTCATACCTGAAGCTACCTATATATGAGGGAATTATGACGGTAAATAATTATTACACTAAAATGTTACACCTATTGGTGAAATATGGGTAGCTGCGTCTGAAAAAGGTCTTAAAAGGATACACGTTAATAGAACTCGAAAAATCCTTAAAAAAATTTAATGAAGCCAAAGGAAAAATTTTCTTATTATCCCGACTATTTTTATGACATTAATAAACAACTTTTAGAATATTTTTGTGGAAAGAGAAGAATTTTTGAAGCAGGCTTTAATTTAAGAGGAACCGATTTTTAGAAAAAGGTATGAAATGCAATATATTCAATTCATTTTGGCTTCTTATCATCTTATGGTAGATTAGCCAAAGATATTGGTTTGCCATCAGCTCAGAGAGTAGTAGGAAATGCTGTTGGTGACAATCCGATAAGGCCAATCATTCCATGATATAGAGTGGTGAAATTGATGGAAGTTTAGGTGGATTCGGTGGTGATCTCTACACTAAACAACGACTTCTTTCATATGAAGGTATTTTAGATAAATCAGAGTGAACCCAAGAGAAAGTCATTAACCCTTTCTAGTTATTCAAGTAGCATCATTTAAAAGAGAATAATACTCTTTTAAGTGAATATTAATAACTTTGGTTTTCTCATGAATTTTTGAAACATAATTATATCCCTTTTGACTTTGTATTTTCCAAAAGTCATTTTTTAATAACTGTTTTAAACCATTAATATAGTCATTGTGAACTACTTGATAGCCAAAATTTTTTGTAAAATTATCTGGATTATGCGGAC
>VGJH01000084.1 GCA_016867505.1 Candidatus Bathyarchaeota archaeon | reverse complement strand
AGAAAAATATATATTATATCTTAACCTTCTCGAAAAAGAGATGAACACTTAATTCTTAATTTTAAAAGAGTCTATATAATATTCTAACTCAACTTGTTTGCCTATTTGTAGATTTTTTATTGGATATGAACTTTGAACTGCTATATTGATAACTGTATTGTCATTTTGTATTATGTTGATGATTTTATTATCATTGTTACTTGTTATTGATTCAATGATGCCTGAAACCTTGATTTTTGGTTCATCATGGAGTGTTGAATAAATTTTTTCGCGAAGCATGTTAAACTCTGTTAATAATTTTTTTCCATTATCAGATAATTTTGCTCCTCCACCACCATAGCTGCCACCTTTATGCATTAGAATCAAGGGTTCCCCTAGCTTAATTTCAGCTTTTTTAATCATGCCCCATGCATACCTGTAAGACATTCCAAGTGATGTCGCTGCTTGTTTTAAGGTGCCAAATTCATCAACTTTTTTTAAAATGCTGTATATGCCAGGACCAAAAACATAGCCATCATCTGTTTCAAACCATAATTTAAAAACAGGTTTAGGATTTGACATTAAATAAAGGGAGATTTAAGGACTAGATATTTTTATCCTATTAAGATGTGGGTAATTATGGTCTACCGAATCTTTGACGTGGCATTGATGGCTTCTGATTAACGTCTGTTGGTGGAGTAGCTGCTTCTGGTTCCTTAAACTGCATTTCATACAATTTCTTATAGAGTCCACTACGCTTCAGTAACTCTTCGTGTGTTCCAGCCTCTGCAACCTGACCACCTTCAATAACGCATATCATGTTTGCATTTCTTACTGTTGATAATCGGTGTGCAATAACTATCGCAGTTCTTCCTTTTAATAACTGATTCATCGCTTGCTGGATTATGAGTTCAGTATAAGCATCGATGCTACTTGTTGCCTCATCCATAATTAATATTCGTGGATTAGCTAACAATGCTCTAGCTAAGCTAACTAGTTGACGTTGTCCAACACTTAGTCTGCCACCGCGTTCTTTAACATCAGTCTGGTATCCTTCAGGTAATCTCATTATAAATTCATGGGCGCCAATCGCCTTCGATACATCAATTACTTCTTCATCAGTTGCTTTAGGTCTACTATATCTGATGTTATCCATTATTGTTCCACTGAATAGGAATGGATCCTGTAAGACTATACCCATCTGTTTACGTAATGAATCAATTTTTACATCTCTTAAATCATGGCCATCAACGGTGATTTTTCCTTCTAGAGGGTCGTAGAACCTGTAGAGTAGGTTTGCCATTGTTGTTTTTCCTACTCCTGTTGGTCCTACGAAAGCAACAGTGGTGTTTGGGTCAATCACGAGGTTTATGTCCTTAAGCACAGGCACATCGTTGCTGTAACCAAAAGTCATGTGGTCATAAACAATATTTCCTTGTATTGAGGGAAGCTCAGATGCGTTTGGTGGATCTTTAATTTCAATTGGGGTATCAAGTATTGCGAATACTCTTTCAGCTGCTGCAAATGCTGATTGTACACTGTTCCAAAATTGGCTGAGGTCTTGAATAGGCATAAAAAATCGAGTTATGTAATTCATGAAAGTGAATAAGACTCCAATGGTTAAAGTTCCATCAATTACTGATCTTCCGCCAAAGTAGAGTATCAATGCTTGGCCAAATGAGGTGAATATTGTGATTACTGGCATAAATGCACCCATTACTCTTGTTGCTTCAACGTTTGCATCCATATTTTTGGTGTTTACTTCTTGGAATTCTTTTCTTGTTTCGTTTTCTTTACTGAAAGTTTGAATTTCTTTTATCCCACTAACGCTTTCTTCCATTTGAGCGCTTACACTGGCTATTGCTCTACGGGTTTCTCTGTATACTCGACGTACTCTTCCTCCCCATACAAGCATCCATACTAGCATTAAGGGAACTATACTGAATGCAATGAGACTCAAATCAACACTTAAGCTAAACATTACTACAGTAATTCCTACTAGGGTCAGTAAATCGGTGAAAATGTGGATTATCCCACTACTAATTAACTCAGATATTTTATCGACATCGTTGGTTGGGCGACTAATTAAACTCCCTACTTCTTTATCAGCATAATATCTTAGACTAAGTTTTTGGAAATGCTTAAACATGGTACTCCTAATATCAAATTCCATCCTGCCTCCTAGCCAATTAGTTAAATAATTGTTGGCATACTGTGCTACAAAATTTAGAACATTTACTACAGCAAATCCTATTATGGCTAATGTGAATGTCTGAAGATTAATTACTTTTTCAGGGTTTGCAGCATCAAGAGCCATCCCAATTAAAACTGGAGGCATAAGAGCAACTCCACTCTGTAATAGAGCTGTAAGCACCATCAATACTGTATTTAGTCTATACTTTAGAGGGAACTTGATTAAACGAAGGGCAATGACTCGGTCTGGTACTTTCCTCACTCGCTGGTCGTCTTCATCTTCCTCTCCATGCATGTGGAACCCGCCGCCACCCATGTGCATACCCATTTTAGTCTTCCTCCCTCCTTTGTCCGCCTGAAACTTGCGTTTCATATAGTTTATGATATATTCCTTTATTTTGCATCAATTTCTCATGAGTTCCTTCTTCTACTATGACTCCATTATCCAAGACTACAATGTAGTCTGCTTTCTTTATGCTGCTGAGTCTCTGGGTAATTATGAAAGTGGTTCTATTCGATAACAATTCGTCTAATGCTTGTTGTATTTCATGCTCAGTTTGAGTGTCTACGCTGCTTGTTGAATCATCCAATATCAGAATTTTAGGGTTCTTCAGTAAGGCTCTGGCTATAGCTATACGTTGTTTTTGACCTCCAGAGACTGTTACTCCACGTTCACCAACAAATGTATCATATCCTTTTGGTGTGGAGATGATGTAATCATGAATTTTTGCACGTTTTGCTGCAGCTTCAATATCTTCCATTCGTGGATTATCAACACCATAGGCAATATTATCCTTGAAACTTGTGCTGAAAATGAATGGATCCTGTCTAACGATACCCACGTGTTCCCTTATACTTTTAATTTTGTAATCACGTACATCTTTACCCTCAATTTCAATGCTTCCTTTATTTACATCATAGAATCGTGGGATAAGGTTAATTATACTTGATTTACCAGAACCAGTTGATCCTAAAATAGCTACAGTGACTCCAGGCTTTACATCTAAGATAATATCCCTTAACACCATGTTCTTTTCATCATATCCAAAATGAACGTTCTTGAATTGGATGTGACCTTGAGGATTAACTAGATCAATAGCATCAGGTTTGTCTTTGACTGCTACCTCTGCATCAATTATTTCAAATACTCGATCTGATGCAGCTGCTGTTCTGAGAAACATGTCACTTAATTGACCAAGTTGCCTTATGGGCATTGAAAGTCTGTTTGAATAATAGTAGAAAGCAGTTAATCCACCCAGCGTCAATGCACCAGTCATGACTAGTTTACCACCAAGCCAGAGTATCAAAGTTATTCCAGTGCTTGTTATTAGAGTCGCAAAAGGCATAAAGAAGGCACGCCATTTACCAAGAGTAATATGAGTATTGAAGTATTTGTCTAATTCTCGATTGATTTTATTCTCTTCTTGTTCTTCTTGAGCAAATCCTCGAACTACTTTTAACCCCATCAAATTTTCTTGAAAAACAGCGGTAATATCCCCAAATTGATCACGCATAATTTGCCACATTGGTCGACTTCGTCTAGTAAATTCTCTCATTGTAATGAAGATAAATGGTAAAGTAATCAAAGTCACATAAGTTAGAGTTGAGTTCAGTTGGTATAATCTCCAAACTACAAGAACAGCTACTAATGCTGTGCTAATTATTGATCTTAGGCCAAAGTCAAAAAATCTTTCAATCATACTTACATCGCCAGTTGCACGAGCCATTAGCTGTCCTGTACGCTGTTGATCATAGAAACTGAAACTCTGTTCAAGTAAACTATTATACATGCTGCTTCTGATTTCGTAAGATGATTTTTGAGTAACCCATGCAGAAGCATAGCGTCCAGCATAATTAAGGAGCCCAGTTGAAGTCGCAATGAATACAATGCTGAAACAAAAGACACCAAGACGAGTATAGTTTGGATCCCAGCTTAAAGCTGTAGCAAGCCAATTTGATAATGGAATTAAAATATAACTTGCCATACCCTGGCTTTTTCCAGTACCACCTCCTGATGCAAGACTACCTATCATATCAATTGTATCACCGATAATGTCAGGTGTCAAAACGTCAAGTATAACTGTAATAACCATTAAACCCATAACAAATTTAAACTGCCAATATGGCATCACGTATCCTAAAATCCTTCTAATATTACTCAACAGAGCATTGTTAGACTGTTGACTTTTCTTCATATTCTTATTTTTTTCTTCCACTTTTTTCACCTATAATTTAAAAATTTTGTCAAGCTCTTGTAAGGCTATGTGATATTCTTTTTCACGGCTGAGCTTAATGTTGACAATAAGTTGATTCAAAACAGGTTGAGTATGCCTGTCAAGTTTACCATGCTCTACTTGAGTCTCAAGAGACTCCTCGTATGCTCTACTCTGATACTCATAACATTTTTCCATCAATTCAATTACTCTATTTTTTTTATCATCAGGTATTTTGATACCATAAGTATCTAATCCTTCATACATTTTTAGTAGGATGCCATCACGCCATGATGAATAACCTTCACCATCAGTTAATGACTCTGTTAATGAATAGGATATAATATAACGGAACGCAGTTGATTTGTAGTAAGCTTGAACCATGTTACGAACTTTCTCTTCTCTTGTCAATTGAACTAAACCAGCATCTTTTAATAGAGTTAAATGATGAATAATGCTAGAATGATTTTTTTCAAGAGCTTTAGCTAAATCTGTTGTTGACATCTCTCTATGCCTAAGCATGTGAAGTATCCCTCTACGTGTTTCATCAGCGAAAAGTTTCGCTACTTCTGGATCTTTAATTATGAGGATTCCTCTAGGCATCTGAATCGCTACACAAACGTGTAGCGTTATATATAAATGTTGCTAGAAAGAACCGTTTAACATTTAACATCGTTGTAACTTAATAAAGATTATGAGTATTTCATCAAAATCACTGTTAAATATCAAAGTACTTGATATGAGTAGGGTTTTAGCTGGTCCATTTTGTGGTATGCTACTAGCTGACATGGGTGCAGATGTAATTAAAGTAGAAATTCCAGGAAGAGGCGACGATTCCAGAGAGTTTCCTCCATTCAAAGATGGTGAAAGTTTATATTACATTAACTTGAATCGGGGAAAGAGGAGCATTACTTTAAATTTGAAAAATCCTGATGGAAAGAAGGTTTTTCTTGAGTTAGTTAAAGAAGTTGATGTTTTAATCGAAAACTTTAGTCCTGGTACAATGGATAGGTTAGGATTTTCTTATAATAGTTTAAAGGAAATTAATCCTCGATTAGTTTATGCTGCGATTTCTGGTTTTGGACAAACAGGGCCCTACAGCAGCAGGCCTGGGTATGATATTATTGGTCAGGCAATGGGAGGATTGCTTAGTATTACTGGGTGGCCTGATTCTCCTCCCACTAGATCTGGTACAGCGATTGGTGATATTTTGAGCTCATTATTTTGTTGCATAGGAATACTCGCAGCTTTAAACATTAGAGAAAAAACGAGGCAGGGACAGATGATTGATGTTTCATTGGTTGACTCCGTCTATGCTGCTCTAGAGAATATTCCACAGAAATATTTCGTCGGAGGAGAAATTCCTTCAAGAATAGGGAACAGGTACGAGTTTATTTA
>VGJH01000083.1 GCA_016867505.1 Candidatus Bathyarchaeota archaeon | reverse complement strand
CTTCTTTTCTGCAAGTTTCACGAGTTTTTTCGTTATCAGGAGCACCTACTGAAGCTGAACCATAATGATTCCAGCTTGATGCTCCCTGAATTACCATTCCATGAATTAATAATGCTTCCAAAAGTGCTATCAGAGTTGTTTCTGCACCTGTATGAGTCCCACCAGAACTAACGAATGCTCCTCCAATTTTTCCCTCTAATTTACCATGAAACTTTGCTGAATCATCTAAAAACTTCTTAATTTTACTTGAAGGCAGACCATAGTATACTGGTGAACCTAAAATTATGCCATGATAACTGAGTAATTCATCAACGGAAGCATTATCAACTTTCTTAATAACTACATCCACGCCTTCACTTGAGACTCCTTCAGCAACTAAGGACGCCATTTTTTCAGTGTTTCCAGAACTTGAATCATATACTATCAATACTTTCATTTTATCATCACAACCTATTAACTTGAATAATCGTCCACGCTATATGTTCCCTTTATTTCCCCAAAATACAATTTATGGAAATCTTTCGTTTTATAGATTTTTTCATTCAACAATGAATCAAATACTCCATCAGTTACATCTACTTTGTAAATTATTGAGCATTCAAAAAAGATGGGGCATTCTTCAATATATGTAGAATTAAGAAACATACTTTTTTTTGCTGTCAAATTTAATTCCTTAAATTTATCAACTGTTCTTCCACTTTTAGTTCCACATACGTCCAATACATTACTCATATCTTTGGAGGGCATGCAGACTGTAAAAACCTTAGAATCTTCAAGCAACTTGAAAGTATGTCTACTATGACGAACTGCAACGACAATTACTGGGAGACTCCACATCGTCCCAATAAAGCCCCATCCAATCGTCATTGCATTGGGTTTTTTATCTGAACCTTCTGATACTAATAAAAGTCCACCTGACTTTAATTTTTGATTAAATTCAACTATATACTCATAAGGATCTGATTTTATGAATTTTCTTTCAACCATATTAAATAGAATAGTCTCAGTGAATTAAAAATTAATGATTATAAAATATCCTTTTAATAAAAAAAACATTAAAGGGAAAAAATATTTCATTTCTTTCGCAATCTTCTAAAAGTTATTTTAAGAGTATGTATAGAACAAAATTTATAGTGATTGTTGGGTTATTTAGAGAGAAATAAAAATGGATCATTTTGTTTATCTCAATGCTAAAATCAAATGACTGGAAAAATTATTTGATGGTAGTAAAACCATGATTATTCGTGGAGCTACAGGTAGAAAAATGCCATATGGAAGAATTTATGTGGGTGATATTTTATATTTTATAAATAACAATACTGAAGGGATCGTTAAATCGAGAGGTGTTGTTAATAGTGTTTATGATTCAGATAAAATGTCTACTGAAGAATCTAAATCATTAGTTAAACAACATCAAGATAAACTTCAATTGTCTGATAATCAATTTAAGAAATGGGCTGGAAAAAGATACATAGTTAGTATTTTGGAATTGATTGGTCTACTTTTTCTGACCAGGCCTGGATACCTCCATTTAAGTTACGTACTCTTTTGAATCCAGCTACTTTTAACATCATAACAGCTCTTGAGCTTCTGACACCCGACTTACAGTAAACTACAATATCATCGTTTTTATCTAACTCATTTAACCTGCTTGGTAGCTCTTGTTCAGGTATAAGATGTACATTAGGTAGATTACATATTTCCCATTCAGGTGGGTTTCGCACATCTATCAAGGACAATTTTGGGTTTTTAATAATTTCCGATGCTAATTCTTCAGGCTGAATTATCCAGTCACTCTCAAGTTCATTATTATAGCTTCCTACATTAACTCCACAGAACTTTTCATAATCTGTTAGTTCATGAATTGTTGGGCGCTCTCCACATATTGGGCATTCAGGGTCTTTATATGTATGGATTTCTCTTACACTCATATCCAAAGCGTTGAGTAGTAGTAATCGTCCAATTAATGGCTTCCCAACTCCCAAAATGAGTTTAATTACTTCAGATGCCTGAATTGTTCCCATTATTCCTGGCAGTATGCCGAGTACTCCTCCTTCAGCACAATTTGGAACCATTCCAGGCGGTGGAGGTTCAGGATAAAGGCACCTATAACATGGCCCCTCCTTTGAATGAAAAACCGTGGCTTGGCCCTCAAATCTAAATATACTTGTATATACATTTGGAATCCCAAGAAGTACACTAACATCATTAGCTAAGTACCTTGTTGGAAAATTATCTGTACCATCAGCTATAATATCGTAATCAGAGGAAATTTTCAAGGCATTTCTTGAATTGAAAGTCTCGTTATACTGAACGATCTCAACCTCAGGATTCAAGGCTCGAAGTCTTTCAGCTGCTACCTCAAGTTTTAACTTTCCTACATCCACTGTACTATATAGTATCTGTCGTTGAAGATTACTATAATCTACGAGATCAAAGTCCACTAACCCTATCCGACCAACACCTGCTGCTGCAAGATACATAGAAAGTGGTGAGCCCAATCCACCTATACCTATACATAATACACTAGCGTCTTTAAGTTTTCTTTGCCCACTTATACCTACTTCAGGTAATATCAAATGGCGACTGTATCTTTTTATCTCATCTTTTGAAAAGGTCTGCATTTTTATCCTCCACTTACAGCTGGGATTAATGAAACCTCATCATTTGGGAAAATTTCTGTATCACTCTTTTTTAGAAAGCGGTAATCCTTTCCATTTACGTAAATGTTGATGAACCGTCTAGGTTTACCATTTGAATCGTAGAGTTTTTCTCTGAAGACTTCTCCGTATCGAATAGCCAGAGCATCTAATAGTTGTGATACAGTATTTGCATCAATATTTGTTGAAGATATACCTGCGATTGATGCTAGATTTCCGTATAATAAAATTTTTATTGACATTCTCAAAATTTCCTCTGATTTTGTATGACTTCCGGTGCAAATACTACCCTGTAATCAGCATAGTTTTCTTTCCATTCTATAAATGAATTAAGGTTAGGGTCAATTGCAAATGGTTTTTTCAAAGTTTTCACTAGTGTATCCGCTGCTTTAAATCCACTACCAGTGACAGCGCATACAACCTTCTCATCTGATCTAAAATAATTCGTGGCAACAAGCTTCTTGAGTACAGCAATTGTAACTCCCCCCGCTGGCTCAGTAAATATTCCTTCTTTACTGGCTACAAGCTTAATAGCTTCAAGTATCTCCTCATCAGAAACCGCTTCTACTGTACCTCCCGTTTCTTCTGCGTACCTCAAAACATAGTATCCATCACCGGGGTCACCAATAGCAAGGCTTTTTGCAATTGTATTCGGGTTCTCAATTGGGATAACATCGTCAAGGCCTTCTTTAAAAGAACTAGCAATTGGTGCACATCCTTCAGCTTGTGCTCCGACAAGTCTAGTTGGTTTGTCTTCAATTAATCCAATTTTCTTGAACTGCTTCAAGCCTCTATAGATAGCACAGTATAATGCACCACTTCCTAGAGGGATAATAATGGTGTCAGGTGTTTCCCAGTTTAATTGCTCACATATCTCAAAAACTATGCTTTTTGAGCCCTCGACATAATAACTTCTCAAATTAATGTTAGCGAAAGCCCAATCATAGTGCTCTGCAACTTGTGCAGCAAGTCTATTAGCTTCATCATATGTACCATTTATTGGGATTATATTAGCACCAAAGATAGATGCCTGTAAAATTTTTGTTAATTCAGTGTCTGATGGTACAAATATATAGCATGGTAATCCAGCTTTTGCTGAGTGTGCGGCAACACTTGCTGCTAAATTACCTGTTGAAGGACAGCCTACAGCCTTCACACCAAATTCTTTTGCTTTAGAGATAGCCACTGAAGCTGGTCGATCCTTAAACGAGTTAGTGGGATTTACAGTATCATCCTTAATGTATAATTGGGTTAAACCCAGCTGTCGACCAAGGTTTTCAGCTTTATGAAGAGTCGATAAACCTGTACCAAGGTCAATAGCTGTTTCATAGTTTTCAAGGGGCAGTAACTCTCTATATCGCCATATATTTTTTTTACGCTGTGAAATTTCTTCACGTGTCACTTTAATGTTCTCAAGGTTATAAGATACATCAAGTGGTGCAAAACATTTCTCACATGCATATAAAAGTTTTAGAGGATATATTGCACCACATTCACGACACATTAAACCATTAATGAATTTACTGAGTTTTTATTCCTCCATTGTAACTTTCCATAATACTATTCTTAAATTTATATATTTTTGAGAAATTTATTCTTATAAGAATAATTATCTTGAAAATCAATGAAACCAAAAATTTTTAATTTCCTTCCAATACTAACAGGTGATTAATGAATTTGTTATTAAATATGAAGATATTTTTAATAATTATTATTATTTTAAACCTAAAATTTAAAAATATAATAGAAAATAACTTTAAGTCAAATAATATAATTTATGTCTATTCTTTCAAAATCTTTTACTAATTCTAAGTTTAATTCTGGTGCGATTTCGTCATAATCTTCTTCGCTTAAGTTAACCCATGGTCCTGTTAATGCTGCTTCTGATACAGGACTTTGTCTACCAAAGTTTTCAATGCATATTTTGTATGTTAATTTTCTTACTTGCTGTTCATCTTCGAAGCCTAAGCTATGAATATATTCATGCAGTAATATAGCAAAAATATGTTTTTGATAATCAAAACCTTTCTTCGTTTTGAATAGTCGCCTATTTAGTACCAGTTCATTTGTTCCCATTGGGTGAAAAGCTCCAACATTCATTGGAAGGTTACCTAAATATAGCATAAGACCTACTCTATGTAGCCCTAAACTTTTTTTAACGGTTTTTTTAACAATGGCAAAAACGTCGCCATAGTTTTTAGTTCGTTCTAATTCTTGGGCTAGATCGATGGGGTGTTTCCTCCTTACACTGATTCAACAGCTTTTACGCTGGGGATTTTCTTTTTTAAATAACTTTCTACTCCCCATTTAATTGTCATTTGAGACATTGGGCATCCAGCACAATGGCCTTTGAGCTTCACTTTAACAATGCCGTCTTTAACATCAACTAGCTCTACATCGCCACCATCCATCTGTAAATGGGGCCTAACTTCATCCAAGACTTTCTGAATTTCAACGGTACTCAAAAGTACACCTCCATGAGGTTGGGTGTGCACAATATTTAAACATTGAGAAAAAAAGATTATTAAAATCAAAATTTCTTAACGTTTAAAATTATTATTTAAAAAAGACTTTTTTTTGAATATTTAAAAAAAATTTACCAAATAATAATACACAAAAGTTAATAATATGTAGAGTATCCCACTTACAATCTAGGTGTCCGAGATGATGGGTGACCGTCAAACAAATTAGTGTTTATGCGCCAGCTTCTATTGCTAATCTTGGTCCTGGTTTCGATGTTTTTGGCTTAGCTCTTGATAATTTAGGTGATATAATCACTATTAAGAAAATATCTGAACCTGAGATTTTTATTTCGTTTATTGGAGAATCAAGTAAAATCCCATTAGATGCTAAAATGAATAGTGCTGGAGCTGTTATATTAGATATTATTGAAAAGAAAAATCTTGATTTTGGGTTTAAAATTGAAATAAAGAAAGGAATTCCACCTGGAAAAGGCTTAGGTTCCTCAGGTGCATCTGCTGCTGCAACCGCATACGCATGTAATGAATTATTAAAGCTGAATCTTGAAGTCAAAGATGTAGTAAAACTTGCTGCCCAGGGAGAAGCTGCAGTTGCAGGTAGTGCACACGCTGATAATGTTTCCCCATCTTTATTTGGTGGCTTCATAATAGTTTGTGAAAAT
>VGJH01000082.1 GCA_016867505.1 Candidatus Bathyarchaeota archaeon | reverse complement strand
TCATATATTCCCGTGATTAAGACGCTGGTTAAGAAATCTACCCAGAAAGAAAGAGCTTGTATTAACCCAAGAACAAATCCACCAATAATGGATTTATTTACAAAACTTAAACTAACTGTTGCGAAAATACCAATAAAAAACGTGATGAAAACAAAAGTGTAATTAAAAGAGAGAAGATTACCAACAGTTATGCAAACGAACACTCCAAGGAAAAATAATATGAAATGTAGATCAAAAACTAGACTACTGAAGATGTATTTCCCTCAGTGTCACTCATTGTTGTCTCACTTTTAATTATGAAGAGTAAATAAAATTAGAGCCTCTCAACTATTTGAAATAATCTTGTTACAAGAATAGAATTTTTTTATTGGCTCAATATTGAAGCATTTTAAGCCAATTTTCAGCTATTCTTATTGATTAGATCTAAGTATTATGCATTTAATGGATATTACACTCATACAGGCTTCTGAGCTGGATTCAGAGACTCTTGCTAATATTTCTAAGCGTGCTTTTGAAACTGATATTGATTATGGTGGAACTGGAGTAAATGGCCCACCCGGATACGATTCACCTGCTTTCTATACAAGAATTCTACGTTTCATGAGTTCATATTGTATAATGTTAAATGATAATATCGTGGGAGGCATTATGGCAAACATTAGAGGGAAACATGGAGTCATTGAAAGAGTCTTCGTTGACCCAGATCATATGTGTAAGGGAATTGGTTCAACAGCAATGAATCAAATCTTTTCCAATCACCGAGAAGTAACTCTATGGACCCTCGGAACACCGGAATGGAATATAAGAGCCAAACCCTTCTACGAAAAATTAGGTTTCAGACAAGTTGGATGGGATTACAGTGAACCAACCTTCAGAGGTAGATGGTACGAGAAAAAAATTGGAGAAGAATCTGCCTTTACACCAATTAAGTCATTAAAAGATGGATTAAGTAATTTATTAATTGAAGGAGAAGTTGTTGAAAAATCTCAACCACGGATGGTAAAATCAAAGAAAACAGGAGAAGCACTCACTGTTGGAAACGCTGCAATTAAAGACGATTCAGGACGTGTTGTAATGGTGATTTGGGGTGAGCAACTTAAACTTGTTAAAGTTGGTGACAGGATACGTGTTGAAGGTGGATACACCAACAATTATTTAGATATACTACAATTAAATGTTGGGTATGGACGTTTAATTATTCTTATTTAAAAAATTTATATTACTATATTTTCTATATAGTTCTATATATTGTATGTTGATTTGATTTTTAACATTAGATCATTATTTAGTTGGATTCAAACACCATGATTATAACCAAGTTGTATAATATTATTAAAAGCACGACAATAAAAATATCAAATATCTTATCAATGGTGTTTCTAATTGTCTTTTAATTATAATTTGTTTAATTCATTTAAAAAAAATAAGAAACTTCAGCTTTTATTTTTCTTGATTGTTGGATTATATTTTTTTATTTGTTCTCTTGAAGGGATTAAAGGTGGTTTTAAGTACATTTTCATAAATTGGAGTAATGATATTCTAGGTTTAGTTGAGGCAGAGTCTGCTCCACTTACTGGATTAGCTGTTGGGATGTTGAGCACCGCAATTGTTCAAAGCAGTAGTGCAGTGATTGCTACGACAATGGTTTCTATGGCTGGAATGGTGGCTGGTGGATTGCCTTTAGATTCAGCCATAATTTTCGGTGTACCATTAATTCTTGGAGCAAATATTGGTACAACAATAACGAATTCAATTGTGGCTTTGGGTGTTAGGAAAGGAATGACTGCTGAAGAGTTCATCGAAACCATTCCAGGAGTATTAGTCAGTGATGTTTATGAAGCGCTGACAGTTACATTATTTTTTTTAATTGAATTATTCACAGGTGCTCTAAGTAAATCAGTAATTTTTATTGGTAACTATTTGATTGGCTTGTTATCACTGGAAGATGTTTTTGCGTCTTTTAATAATAGCCTCATTGATATTATTGCAGCTGATCCATTCGTAAAACCAGTTAATAGAATTATTGTTAGTTATTTAGGATTAAACTTTGGTGGATTGTTTGTTTTTGTATTATGGTTTTTGATTTTAATTGCTTCGTTGGGTTTTATGGAGAAGGGTTTGGAGAAGCTTATTCAAAGTGATTGGAAGGATAAGGTAGTAGCAGCTTTTAACAAACCAATACATGGATTTGCTACTGGTTTTGGCATCACATGGTTAGTAGGAAGCAGCAGCGTTGGAGCTAGTTTGGTAATTCCTTTTCTGGCAACAAGAATGGTAAATCTCAAGAAAGCTTATCCCTACCTAGTAGGATGCAATTTAGCTACAACAATGGATTTGGGGCAGATATATGGCTACCTTGCAGGAGGAGTTGTTGGAGTTATGTTGGGGGCAACACATGTTTTACTAAATATTCTTGCAGTTATTCTATGGTTTGTGAGTCCATTAAGATTTTTTCCAGTCATGTTAGCAGAGAAAATTAGTTATTTAATGGCAAAGTCGAAGAATGCAGCTTTAAGCTTGATCATATTTACTTTACTTCTCTTCATCGTTTTACCAATACTAGTTATTTATATACTTTGACTCAAATGTTTGAGGTGGAGCCTAAGATATGAGTGATTTAATAATGCGTTGGTTTGGAGATAGAAGAAACGAAGAAGTTCTCGAAATGGTTAAACAACATCTTGAACTCACAAAAGGTGCTGTCCGTGAGTTATATAATATGGTTAATTCTTCAACAACAACTAATACATATAAAGCAACTTTTTATAAGAAAATTTCAGATTATGAGATGCAAGCAGACAATCTTAGGCGTGAAATGATAAAGAGATTAACCGAGAAAGAAATTTTTCCAACAGAACGAGAAGACCTCATGGAGCTTGTAAGAGCAGTTGATTGGGTGGCAGATTGGTCAAGAGAAGCTGCAAGAATTCTAGTTATTTTACCTTTTGAAAAAGTTACTGATGAACTCAAAGAAGCAACGATAGCTATGGCAAAAACAGACATGAATACAGTATCGGTACTTGAGGAATGCATAATTGAACTGCAGAAAAACGCTAGAAACGCATTAGAGAAAGCTACTCAAGTAGAATTGATGGAAGAAGAGATTGATGAACTCTATCAGCACGCAAGAATAGCAATTGCATCTGAAGAATTAACTGTATTCAACACAGGTCAAATGATTCTTTTAAGCCAGTACCTTGATGCTATGGAGACAATCGCAGATTGGTGCGAAAATACCGCTGATATCATTAGAGCAATAGCTGTTAGAACCATAAAATAGTCTAATTATTCTTTAATAATTAAAAATATAAATCAATAAAATAAAAATATTTTTTAAATTATACGATTATATTTAATTTATTCTAATTTTCAATTTTTAAGTTTTGCTATATATGCTCTTACACCGCTTTCGTATCCCAAATTTTTACCTTCTTTGTTAGTGTACCCATTTTTTCTAGCTAATTGTCTGATTGCTTTATGCAGACCAGAACTATACTGTAAACTATTTTTCTCACGATAAGCAATCTCAGGAGGAAGACCTAACATGATTGCCTCCTCTCTAATGTAATGTTTCCTTAAATTATCATCTTGGCTTATAATTTTCTGATGTAATGGCGCCTTTTTACTAAATTTTACGAATTCATCGTCCAAGAAAGGACAGCAGTAAGTTACATTAAATAATTCACTTACATTATCGATAATCTGTTTATCCTTTACCGCTGTCTTCGTTAACTCATCTATCAAACTGTTTAAATCCGATTTCTGGTACTGTCGCTTAAAAACATCGTATCCACAGTACAACTCGTCTATGCCTTGAGCTGAGTAGACGACTTTAAATCCGTTATCTGATGCGAGTTTAAAAATGAAATAGTATCCAACTGCGTTCTCAAGTAAAGCAATACGATCATAATTGATGAACTTTATAATTTGAGTTAATCCCTTTTCTAGCTCTTCTAATGAAATATGTGATAGGTATAGTTTATTACCTATGGTTTCAGCAGCTTTCTTAACATAATCAATCTCTCTGCTTTCACTAAAACTAACTGATACTAAAACAAAATTCATACTTTTTAAATTAAATATTTTGGCTAAGAGTGAACTATCTACTCCACCTGAGAAAGCTAAACAGACATTCTCACTATTTCCTGTCTCCAATTGTATAACATCAGAAAGATGCTTCAAAGCTAACAACTCGCATATATTATCTTAATTAGTCTTATAATTGTTGATAGTGCTACAAGTGTATGGCTCGATCTTTCAACCGCTCTCTCTTAATTTTAATGATTATTCAAATGGTCAACATGTTCAGAGGTGGCATTGTTTCTCCCATCCTGAGCCTCTATGCAAGGAAACAAGGGCTAACAATCGAAGAGCTTGGAATACTTTCAACCGCAGGGCTTCTAGGTTGGTTCATCTTTGAACCAATATTGGGTTTGGTTGTTGATCGTGTCAAAAAACGGTATTTACTAACCATCGCTATTATCGGTTCTACGGGTGTATATCTCCTCTATCCTTATGCATCCTCTCTTCTTCACTTCAGCGTACTCAGTTTCACCATGAATTCAGTTATGAGTTGTTACAGTATTTCAGTTAAGTCTCTAGTTGCTGAGTTGCTTCCAGTTGAGAATCGTGGTAAAACATATGGACAGTTTGCTTCTATTGTTAGTGTTAGTGGTGTTATTGCACCCTTCATTGGTGGATTTGTTTCAGATGTTTATGGATATACTATTCCATTTTATATTGCTGCATGTATCGGGACCATTAATATATTCATTGTTTGGATGCTAAAAGAAGCAAACTCGGTATCTAAAAGTAGTGGTAGCTTAACCGCGGGATGGAGGAGTTTTTTGGGAGTGGACATCTTAAGTATTTTTGCTGTTCGAGGCCTTTACTTCATCAATTTCACATTCCGCAGTAGTTTCTTACCTATAATCTTGAATGAAAGCCCAAGAATTAGAGCTTCAGCATCAGAGATTGGAGCTTATCTTAGTATCGTCGGTTTTGCTACATCAGCCAGTCAAGCTTTGATCGGTGGAATCTCTGATCGCTTTGGAAACCGGAAGACTATCATTGTTTGCTTAAGTCTTCTCTCGATAAGTTATCTATTACTCATTGAAAGTCAGGGAATATTACTTATTTATCTCATTGGGGGTTTGCAAGGAATTCTTCAGGCTGGTTCAGAAGTAGCGATGATGATGCAGTTAATATCTGTCATTCCGAAAAATATGACTGGATTAGCTATGGGACTCTACTCTGAAGCAGAAAATATTGGAGGAGTGATCGCAAGTCCAATAATGGGAATAATATATGCTTCATATGGTGCGACAGCACTTCTAATATTTCATGTTAGTATAATTGCTGGAACAAGTCTTCTCTCTATTATAACCATAAGATCTATAAAGAAAAATGAAGATAACTTGAAAATTATCAAGAAACCCTAGTATATAGTCCCAATTTTTTAATATTACACTTTATAGTAAGGAATCTTAGTATGCCAACTCTGTTTATTAATGGTAAAAATGTTAGATGCGATTTAGCCATCTTCGATATGGATGGAACCATAATTGACTTGAATCACCGGTTTGAGGCGATGGGAAAAGTCAGGGCAGAAATCATGAAAAAGGCTGTAGGTGATTATGCAACAGAACTCTGGGCTAAAGCATCAGGAGTAGATTTAGAGACGAGTAAAGTCAAGATGTGGTTCGCTTTAAATGGTGCACCAAGAAATGAAGATATTATTGTTGCTGCAACAGTCATAGCAATAAATGGATGTAACTGGGCAGAGGCAAAAAAGCTCGCTGAGCAAATTTATACAGAAGCTGACCAAGTCTTAGCTAAAAATTATAAGCCAATTTTAATGCCAGGAATTAAAAAAACATTAACAAGCTTGAAGGATGCTGGTATTAAACTTGCGTTAGCAACTAATGCCCCAAAAGTCTCTGCAAGAGA
>VGJH01000081.1 GCA_016867505.1 Candidatus Bathyarchaeota archaeon | reverse complement strand
CAATAGGCCCAACAGCTCCTCTAAGCAAAATAGAGATTGGTTACATTAAATGGGAGCAGCATATGGAAAAAGCCCATTATGACTCCGATTTAAAAGCAGCAGAAGCAGCTAAAACACTGTACAAAAATGGAGTCAGCATAAACAATATAATGCGAGCATTCAGCATGGGAAGTTTCGGAATAGAAAAAAATCGTAAGTTAGTTCCCACTCGATGGAGCATAACAGCGATTGATGATCTTATCAGCAAGGATATGGCAAACAGAATCAAAGATTATTCAATCCTAAATAATTATGAAGTCTATGAATCTGATTATCTTGGGAATCGATTTGAGGTTCTACTTGTACCTGATGCTTGGAGTTATGAAGCGTACGAAGCTTGGTATCCGAAGACATTATGGAATCCATCTGAGACCAATGTAAACATTGTAACTGATTGGGAGGGGTACTCAGGACGAAGCTATTATGCTAGTATGGGCGGATGTTATTATTCTGGCAGGTTAGCAGTACTAGAGCACTTAATAAAAGTTAGGCGACAAGCAAAGGTATTCATTTTTAGGGAAGCCTATCCAGATTATATTGTTCCTGTTGGTGTATGGCAGGTTAGAGAGAATGTACGAAACGCAATGCGTCAGAACCCTAAAATTTTTAGTAATATAGATGACGCATTAAAACAAGTTATGAGTAGACTCAGCATCCCCTTAGATAAGTGGATTGAATCAGGACCACTGTTAAAACATACTTTAACACAACGTAAACTAACTGAGTACACATAAGAGAAGTGAATAGTTAAGATGGCTGCCAAAGAAGCAAAGACGCTAGTAGTTGTAACCTGGTTTACGACTTTACTAGTAAGTGCTTTACCAATAATTCTTTGGCGAGAGCTTGCAGGTGGCGAACCATATTGGTGGCCATGGATCACATCGCTCATCTTATTATTGTTAATTTTATCAACGTTTATTCTAGATTCATTAAAACAAATTCAAGATTATCTGATGATCCTTGGGCTAATATTCTTTCTTGGTTACGGTGGAGGCTGGAGTTGGGGTTTAATCAGCTTAATTCGTGATAGTGGCGTTTGGGCAAATTTGATAAATGTTTCACCCTAGAATTTTTCAGCAATCGTTTTACATTTGCTTCGTTTACTTCCTGCAATACTTATTCTATTTTATTTTGAAGTAAAGGGAATAAGTTGAAGGATTTATATCTGGTAAAAGGTAATATTAATTCGTTAGTTCAACCCTCACGACTTTTAGGCATAAAAGAGAAACCCGTTGGATGAAAGTAGCTCCGATATTTGCGCTAATTTTTACTTTCGGGACACTCCTGTTTCTATTATTATCCTCGAAGTTACCATCAGATTATTTTTCCAGGCTTTTATGTGCAATACCTTTTGGAGTAATCGTGGCAGTTATTAATGGTTTTAATGAAGAATTCACTCTAAGGGCAGCACCAATCTCGAGAATCGAAAAGGCATTAACAAAAAACGATGCATTACTAATAACAACTGCATTTTTTGGAATTGGACACTATTATGGAGTACCCAATGGAGTAATTGGAGTACTACTTTCTAGTTTCTTAGGATGGTTTTTAGGTAAAAGCATTTTAGAGACAAAAGGATTTTTTTGAGCTTGGTTAATCCATATTTTACTAGATGTTATTATCTTTACATTTTATGCATTAGGAGCCTTCTGAATTAATTTATTAAATTTTTTAAAGTTTTTAATCTTAAATACCTTAAAAATTATACATTAATTTTTAAACGCTGTAATATCGCTTATTTGTAGGTTAGTGAGATCCATGAATCCTAAAGAAGTAGCTGCCAAATTGAATGAATATGAACGAAAACTGCTACTTGAGCTTAAAGACAGGGGCGCTTCAAGAACAAGTGAACTCAGCCTTGAAATGGGTTTGAGTAAGGATGCTGTTGAAAAAGCCTCTGCTTGGGCAGAGACTAAAGGAGTGATTAGTTTTAAGGAGGAGGTCTCACGCTTTTTTAAGCTCACTGAGGAAGGCGAAAAATATGCAACTGAAGGGCTTCCTGAAAAAAATCTAATTAGGCTAGTCTTAGGAGGGATTTCAGAACTATCTAAATTAAGGGCAGAGATTCCAAACATCAACATTGCGTTAGTATGGATTAGAAGCAATGGATGGGCAGAGATAAAGAGTGGTAAAATTGAGTTAACTGAAGAAGGTAAACGACGTGCTGAGGCATCTTCTACAGATGAAGAGATACTGAAAATTATGCACGATAATTTAGTGACTGAAAAAGGATTATACTTCCCATTCCAAGCGAGAATACCTGTCTTAATAAAAAGAGGGCTTGTTGAATCAAAAGAAGAAGTTGATAGATGGGTTGAACCAACGGAGTTTGGTAGAGAAGTAATTCCATATGTTATTGCTATAGGTAATAAACCAGTTATTACTCAACTTACTCCTGAAATTATTCAAGGTGGAATCTGGAGAGATGCTATATTCCAGCAATATGATATTAATCTCCCTACACCCACTTTGACACCTGGTAAAAGACATTTCATCAGTCAAGTAATCGATTATATTAGACGTTTTTGGGTAGAATTAGGTTTCAAAGAGATGAAAGGCAACTATCTGGAACTCAGTTTCTGGAATTTCGATGCCTTATACCAACCTCAAGACCACCCAGCAAGAGATTTAGCGGATACTTTCTATATGAAAACTCCATACAGTGGGCATCTACCAAATAAAGAGTTAGTTGAAAGAGTTAGATTAACTCATGAAAATGGTTGGACAACTGGAAGCACTGGGTGGCAATATATTTGGGATCCTGAAACTGCTTCACGAAATTGTCTACGAACACATACTACTAGTCTAAGTGTATTACAGATAGCTAAACTGAAGCCAGAGGATTTACCAGCTAAATTTTTCTCAGTTGGACGTGTTTTCAGAAATGAGACAATTGATTGGAACCACCTTGCAGAATTTTATCAGACTGATGGAATTGTCGTAGGTGAAGGAGTAACCTTCGCTAATATGCAAGGGTATCTTAAAGCATACCTAGAGGGTTTAGGTCTTAAAAAATTCAGATTTAGACCAGCATATTTTCCTTACACCGAAATGAGCATGGAAGCTGAAGTATGGATTGAAGAACGGCAAGGATGGATGGAACTATTTGGAGCAGGCATGTTTAGGCCTGAAGTAGTCAAGCCATTAATCGGAATCGATGTACCAGTTCTCGCGTGGGGGCCTGGATTTGATAGATTGGTTATGCAGACTTACAAAGTGAATACGATTAAGGAATTATATGGTAATGATTTGGGGCTTCTGCGTAAAGCGAAGCTTTGGATGAGGTGAATAAAATGCCTGTAATTACTGTTAATTTACTAGATTTCAGTCAGTTATTAGGTAGAAAAATCACTATAAAAGAACTTCAAGATAGGCTGCCAATGATGGGGACTGGTTGGGAAGGTGAAACTGAAGAGGGTTTTAATATTGAGGTTTTCCCAAACCGCCCAGATCTGTTGAGTATTGAAGGATTAGCTAGAGCCTATGCCAGTTTCAGTGGAGAAAAAATTGGATTAAGAAATTATGCTGTATTAAACTCTGGTTATATTGCGATAGTGGATGATAAAGTGGAGAAAGTTCGTCCCTACTTTGTTGGTGCAATAGTTAAAGGCGTTGATTTTGATGACGCGCTAATTAGAAGTATTATTCAGTTACAAGAGAAGCTTCATGTGACGCACGGGAGAAAACGTCGTAAAGTAGCAATTGGTTTACACAATCTCAAACCAATAGAGTTCCCTATAACATACACCACTAAGCCACCTGAGTATAAGTTTAGGCCACTTGGTGAAAGATTTGAGAAAGATTTGAAATGGATGCTTACTGAGATGCCTAAAGGTGTTGAGTATGCATGGATTCTTCATGATGCTGCTGAATACCCAATAATTCTTGATGCTAAAGGCATGGTTCTCAGCATGCCTCCAATTATTAATGGAGAATATACTCGAATAGATGAAGCAACAAGGGATCTTTTTATCGATGTCACTGGCACTGATTTAAAGGCAATAACTGAAGTCTTGAATATTATATGCACCACATTCGCAGACCGAGGAGCATCAGTCTACAACATTGAACTAAGATACCTAGATAAGACTCTACGAACTCCTGACCTATCACCAAAAATTTGGAGATTGAGTAACAAATATGTCTCACAAACCCTCGGATTAGAACTTCAACCGAAAGAGACTATTCATTACTTAGAGAAAATGGGTCATTCTGCACAAGGTGGCGAAATTATGCATGTAAAAGTTCCATGTTATCGTACTGATGTTATGCACCCCATTGATCTTGTTGAGGATGTAGCTATAGCTTATGGTTACGATTTAGTTGTGCCCATCATTCCTAGTTTAAACAGTCCAGCAGGTGAAGATCCGCTTGAAGTGTTTAGTAGGAACCTTCGTAATTTCCTAGTCGGATTTGGGTATACAGAAATAGTTACTTTCATGATGAGTAATAGGGAAAAACTTTTTACAAAGATGCTAATTCAGGAAGAATCAATAGCAGAAACAGATAACCCAAAAATGGAAGCATATAATTGTCTTAGGAACAGGCTATTACCAAGTTTGATGGAGATTCTTGTCAATAATAAGCATCATCCATACCCTCAAAACCTGTATGAGGTAGACGATGTTATCATAGTTGATCCATCAACAGAAATTGGTGCACGTTCAGAGAGAAGATTAGCAATTGTTCAATGCCACTCAAAAGCAAACTTTAGTGAGATTAAAGCAGCACTTGAATCAATTTTAGATAACTTGGAACTTAAAATTGAATATGAGGCAAACGGGTGGGATTGTTTCATTGAGGGAAGGCGTCTAACTGGAAAAATTAATGGAGTACCTTTGTGCTGGGCAGGTGAGATTAGACCTGAAGCTCTTGAAAGCTGGGGTTTAGAAATGCCTGTTGCTGCACTTGAATTAAATGTTGAAGGGCTTCATAAAATTTTCAGTTAATTTTTATTCGATCCATATATCTCTCTCAAGGTCTTTCCATACTTCAACAGTCATCGATGAGTGATCAAATAAATCCATATGATATGGGTCAACTTTCTTATATTCGGCATATGGGCCGTCATAATCTTTCCTCCGTGTTTTATACTGTTCAAATGCTGCAAGGTTTTCGTATTCCCATATCATTATATGTCTATCAGTTTCTCCCCCCGCAATGGTTTTTGTAAAATATCTCAGACTCTTCCACTCAGGGAATAACTCTTTATGAACTCTTACCCAATTCAACCAATTTCTTAAAGCTAATTTATGTTCCTCTTCTTTTCCATGCTTAACTTTCCATGTCTCTACTTCAAATATTGTCATGATGATATGATTGTGTAATGTAATTAAATTATTGTTGCTTTGCTAAACGAATTATCTTCTCAATAAAAGCTGTTTTTGAGTTTGTGTAAGCGACT
Source organism: Candidatus Bathyarchaeota archaeon (assembly GCA_016867505.1). Classification (GTDB taxonomy): domain Archaea; phylum Thermoproteota; class Bathyarchaeia; order TCS64; family TCS64; genus UBA8941. The sequence goes on along the minus strand of VGJH01000081.1, from coordinate 560 downwards.
CGATCATTTCTATATTGAGTTGCTAAAGAGTATTTTAAATCTGAATACTCTTTGATTGCTTCCGGATGGTTTCGTAGGTAGTCACGGAAAATGATGTGGTTTTGGTGATGTGTGCTTCCATCTATTACTAAGTGAAGGTGGCAGTATGCTCCTTCTAATTTCTTACCTAAACAATAAAACCATTCTAAACTATCTTCAACGGTCACATCAGTGTAACCAACGTTAAACAAGATTGTTTGACATTCATCAGCTACCTGCTTTGATTCAACTCCAACTATTATGTCAATTATATCTTTACTAGGTAATCCACTAACTGATGTGCTACCGATGTGACTGATGCTTTTAACTCTAATACCTAAAGTTTTTAGAATAATTTTTTCTTCATTTAGATACAGTTCGGACCATCTTGGATTGTAAGGATAAATAATTATTGGCGCTGGCATACCAATTAAATTTAGAAGGTATTTAAAATATTTTAGGATAGCATCTGATTTAATATTTCAGGAAACCATTACATCTGGATCTATTTGAGTGAGAAACCAGCATTTCCACCAAACCTT
>VGJH01000080.1 GCA_016867505.1 Candidatus Bathyarchaeota archaeon | reverse complement strand
AGAGGGTACCAAGCTTGGTCTGCATCTCCTAGTGGTTCAACTCTTTATAGATTAGGATCATATATTGAAGGAAAAGGGCTCCCATTAATTATTCCTTGGGCAATTGTTGTCCTAAATGTTATTGTCACTATGCTGAATTCTTTATTTGAGAGACGACGAGAAATTAGTATACTTTCTTCTGTTGGACTTAATCCCGCTCAGATTGCTTCAATTTTTGTTGCAGAAGCATCTATTACTGGATTCATAGCTGGTGGGATTGGCTATCTTTTAGGATTAAGTTTGTATAGAATAATGCCCTTACTGGGTGCATCTCTTGAAGTGCACCAGAAAATTTCTGCAACATGGAGTCTTGCATCTATTGGAATAGCTATCTCCGCAGTCTTAGTCGGTGCTTTTGCTGCTTTAAGAAACAGCATCGTAATTACCCCTTCGTTGACACGAAAATGGAAAATTAGTAATCAACCGAATACAAATGAACCTTATGAAATTCCAATCCCTGTTAAATTTGAAAAACAATTACTCAATGACTTTACAGATTATCTTTTTCAGAATTTGAAAAATAAAGAAAATGATCCTGTCATGAGAACTTCTTCAATAAAAATGGTAATAGATGGAGAAAAAAGAATAATCACTTTTGCGTATAAATCAACGGTTTTAAACACAGGTAATTTCTTTACGAAAAATACTCTCTTTATTGAGCCTAATGGTTCAGGTGAATATATTGTCAAATTATTTAGTATTGCAGATTCTGTATGGGCTCATGAGACTGGTTCGATGATTAGACAGTTAATTATGGCTTGGAGTGACAGACCAAAAAATAATAACAACAAAAATTAATTGTGGTTAAGTGGAGCTTCACCTTTCTCGATCTTCTCGATTCTTCCATCACGCATCATAACAACTCGATCGCTTGCTTTAATCATTTTTAAGTCATGAGTCGCAGCGACAAGAGTCAAACCTTTGCTCCTATTCAACTTGTGAAGTAGATCAATAATCTCTGTACCAGTCTTTAGATCCAGATTACCTGTTGGCTCATCTGCAAGGATAATTGCAGGATCATTAGCTAGAGCCCTAGCAATTGCAACACGTTGCTGTTGACCAGCAGAGAGCTGAGTTGGTTTATGATTAATCCTATCCCCTAATCCAACGCTTTCTAATAGTTGTCTCGCTTTCTCATTTCCCTCATCACGGGGTAATCCAGCGAAAACTGTTGGTAAAGAGACGTTTTCTAACGCTGTTAATACTTGAATCAAGTTGAAACTCTGGAAAATGTAACCGATCCGACGACATCTTAGCCAAGCGAGTTCATATGCGTCAAGCTTCGAAATATCTACACCATCAATGTAGACACTTCCATTAGTGGGTCGATCTAAACCACCAATCATGTTAAACAAAGTAGTTTTACCAGAGCCACTAGGTCCAACAAGACTTACATATTCTCCGCGACCAATATCGAGGTCTACTCCATCAAGAGCTTTGACTAGGTCTCCGCCAACTTCAAAATGGCGTGCTAACTCTTTTAACTCAATAACTTTCTCAGAGCTCATACCTTAAAGCCTCCACAGGATCAAGCTTCGATGCCTTGTATGCAGGATACATTGTAGCTACAGTGCTTAGTATTAAGGAAATTCCTAAAGAAGCTGCAAAGATTGTAAATAGCCTAACTGGTTGGACATAAAGAATTATATTGAATCCAGTTGTGAAACCGGTTGAAAGAAGTGCTGCACCAACACCTAAGATATAGCCAATTAGTCCTCCCACTAAACCTTGTAATAGTGCCTCAACTAAGAATAGGAGTAATACATGTTGATCAAGGGCTCCAATACATTTCATTGTACCGATTTCTCTGACTCTTTCGAATACGCTTATGAGCATAGCATTTGTTATTCCTACTACTGATACTATGAGTGCAATGATTACTAACCAATAATAGGTAGATTCTACGCTTTGACTTGCTCCTCCTAAGGTCGCATAGGTTTGGTAGAACATGTCTGTTAGTATAAGGCTTGTATAGAAACTTAATCCAAGGGAAATTGATGCAATGTTGAGAATTGATCTATCTCTTCTTCTCCTAAGGTAACTAAATCCGAGGTTGATGGCATCTTTAAAAGAGAAAGTTACTCTTCCATGCCCGACCTGAGTCATATCATATTATCTCATTTATTCTCATATATAAGAAGTTTTGATTATCTTTGAGAGTTAATGGTGTTCTTCATCAACATCTTTCTCTCCCCAATCATCAACTTCATCAACCCAACCAAGACAATCATAACAAAGTTTCTTTTTATTATCGCCACATTCTTCACAAAATTTCGCCTCACATTCGCAGCAGTCGAATAATTCGTCGACTTCCATACCACAGATATCACAGATAGGCATCAAATTCCCTGATAATCGCCACATAGTGGTTTCTATTAAACATTAATGTGAATGACTCATAGAAAAAGAAAAAATTAATCAACCAATTTCCTAAATAAAGATTCATCAATATTTGAACCACTTAAAACTACACCAACTTTTTTATTCATAAATTTTTTAGGGTATTCCATTAACGCTCCAACTCCAACTGCACCTGCGCCTTCTAGGATATGATGATGTTTAAAAAACATGAATTTCATTGCTTCAAGAATGCTAGTTTCTTTGATGATTAGATATTCATCAATACATTCTTTACATAAATCGAATGTGATGGAACCTGGTTCAATACCCCCATGTAATCCTTCTGCGAGGGATTCTTGTAATTGGATATCGATTAATTTTCCTGCTTTAATACTTTCAAACATCACTGGAGAAGCAATAGATTGTATACCAATAATTTTTGTATCAGTAGCTTGTTTCCACACACTACCAATACCGGATATTAGGCCACCGCCACCTACCGGGACAATAACGTTATCAAGAGCAGGCTTTTCTTCAAGCATTTCAAGACCTATGGTTGCTTGACCTGTGATCACCTCTTTATTATTATAAGGTGACACAAAAACCCGACCACTCTGCTCTGAATCTTTTAATGCTTTACGTTCAGCTTCAATATACTCATCTCCATCAACAACAAGTTCTACTCCAACCCGTTTTAACGAAGAAATTTTTGTTTCAGGAGTATTTTTAGGTAAAAATATTTTGACATTAATCCCAAGAGATTGCCCCATCACTCCAAGCCCAATTCCATGATTCCCCGCAGATGAAGCGACAACTCCCTTAATTCTCTGTTCAGGAGTTAACTGTAATAGACTATTGGCAGCACCTCTAATTTTGAATGATCCAGTTATTTGATAATTTTCTAGTTTTAACCAGACTTCGCCTTTAGTGAAGTCGCTTAATATTCGAGAAAATTCAAAAGGTGTTCTTTTTATGTATTTTTCAATCCGCTTTTTTGCTGAATAAACCTCTGGAATTTTTATCATAACAGAATATACGATTATTTCATATAAGAATAGGAGTTAATGTATTGATTTATTCTACTGGGTAAGACCCTAAAATTTTCATACTAAATGTTGATTTTTCCAATTCAAATAAGGCTTCTTTAACTATACTATCTTCTTTATGTCCTTCAATATCTATAAAGAAAATATACTCCCAAGGTTTACCAATCAGAGGTCGAGACTCAATTTTTGTTAAATTTATTTTCCTTCTTGCCAGTGATCTTAGTGCATTGAGTAGAGTTCCTGGTTTATGTGCCAAAGTAAATGCTAAGCTTGTTTTATCATGACCAGTCACATCCGGTTCTTGATATCCTATATGAAGAAAGCGTGTGAAATTTTGTTGGTTGGTTTCAATTCCTTCAATTAATACTTCTAATCCATAAATTTCAGCTGCTCGTCTACTAGCCACTGCAGCTGCATTTCGTATTCCTTCATCTTTTAATAATTTTACACTACCTGCAGTATCAAAATAGTTGACTGGAACATAATTATTTTTTAAAATAAATTCACGTGTCTGTCCGAGAGCTTGAGGATGAGAATATACTTTTTTAATATCTGTTAAATTTACTCCCTTCAATGCTATAAGACAGTGAACTACGCGAAATATTGTCTCTCCTTGAATTTTCAAATCAAATTCATTTAGTAGATCATAAGTACGAGAGATTGTACCTTCAATCGAATTTTCTGCTGGTACTACTCCAAAATCTGCTTTTTTATTAATGATTGAGTTGAAAACGTCTTCAAGGTACTCGCAGGGTAATGTTTCATAATTGTCTCCCCATTTCTTAATTATTGCTGCTTCACTATATGATCCAGGTATGCCTTGATAAGCAATTTTCATTTAATTTTCTCCTCTGCTTCGACACATAAATTAATTATTTCTTGGAAAATTTTTTCTATTCGTTCAGGATCTAAGCCGTTCTTTAATCCAATTTGCTTTACCTGGTTTAAAACGATTTTTTCTCTTTCTATGTCAACTATTGGTTTATTGTATTTTCGTTTTATTTCAGCAATTTTTTTAGCTACATTTACTCTTTCTCTGATTTTTAAAATGATTTCCTCATTTATTTTATTAATTTCTTCTCTGGGCTGAAGAATTTCTTTTTCATAAATCATTCTAATTTCTCCAAAACATGCTTAATAAAGCCTGCTTTTATGGCATGATCAGCTAAAACTATGGCAACTACTGCTTCGATTACCGGAACAGCTCTAGGAACTATACATGGATCGTGTCTACCTTGTGTTGAAAGGTCTTTTTCGTTTTTATTCACTATATTGATTGTATTTTGGTGTTTTCTAATACTTGGTGTTGGTTTTAAAGTAGTTTTAATGATTATTGGCATACCATTAGATATTCCGCCTAGTATGCCACCTGAATTATTTGAACTTGTTTTAATTATTCCATTAGCTACAAGATATTGATCATTTGCTTCAGATCCTTTCATTTGGGAAAATTTTGTCCCAGCCCCAAATTCTATAGCCTTAACTGCGGGAATAGAAAAAATGGCTTTTGCTAGGTCACCTTCAAGTGTATCAAAAAGTGGTTCTCCTAAACCGATTGGTGTGTTAATGGCTACGCAATCAATTGCTCCTCCAAGACTATCTCCTTCTTGTTTAGCTTTTTCAATAGCATTAATCATCTCTTTTGCTTTTACTGGATCTGGGCATCTTACAATGTTTTGATCAACTTCACCAATTATTTCAGTTAAATTAGTCGGAGATATGCTAATTCCACCAATTGAGGAAGTATAAGCTAATATTTTGATATTTAATGATTCAGATAATAATTGTTTCGCGATAGCTCCAGCGATGACAAAGCTTGCAGTTATTCTTCCAGAAAACATGCCACCTCCACGATTGTCATTGAACCCACCATATTTATAATAAGCTGTGAAATCAGCATGCCCCGGTCTAGGGTACATCCAATTTTCTTCATAAAAACTTGAGTCAGTTGATTTGTTTGGTATAATCATACAGATCGGCGAACCAGTTGTATATCCATGAAAAATTCCTGATAAAATTTCTAAAGTATCTGTCTCACTTCGCGAAGTTGTTACTGAGCTCTGACCTGGTCTCCTTCGGTCAAGTTCTTTCTGGATATGATCAACATTTATCCTTAATCCAGCTGGACAACCATCAATAACTACACCTATACAATTACCATGGCTTTCACCAAAAGTAGTGATTTTGAAAGAAGTCCCTAAAGTATTCATAAATCATCTCCTTTAAGTTGCGCTCCAAGTTTTCGGAAATCGGTCCAGAAATTTGGATATGACTTTTTTACAGATTCTGCATTTTGGATTTTAGTCTCTCCTTTACCCACCAGGGATAAGGTGGCGAAGGCCATAGCAATTCTATGATCGTTATATGAATCGATTTCTGTTCCTTTTACTTCACTGCTTTTAATTAAACAAAAATTAGAATTTGCTTCAACATCCACACCCATTTTCATTAGACCATTAATCATAACTTCTAACCTATCCGATTCTTTTAGTTTTAATCGTTCTAATCCCGTTAATTTGCTTGTACCCTTTGCAGTTGCACATAATGCTGCAACAACTGGAAATAGATCAGGGCAATCTGATAGATCATAATTTAAATTAATTAGATGCGATTTGGTTACTTTA
>VGJH01000079.1 GCA_016867505.1 Candidatus Bathyarchaeota archaeon | reverse complement strand
TTTTACTCTATACTCAACAATTTTTTTGATTAACTCAAAGGGAATTGGCTTGTCAATAGGAAATTTTATTGCTCCTTTTGATGTCTCATAATTAGATAATTCTTCTTTAAATGCTTCAATGGCTGAGGGCGCTGGATAAAATCCAATGTGTTTTTTATATGCAGAAAAATGCACTAGGTTACCATTAAGTCGGTAAGTTGGTATTCCATAACGTATTGTCTCTTCAGCTTCAGGGGCTGCTTTTTTAATAACAAGCCTAATCTGCTCTAAAAGATCCTGAATATTTTTTGGATAAAGAGCAATGAATTCATCAACAGTATTGTATTGTCTTTTTTGGTTAGCCATTCAAATTAGATTAATTACCAAGTCTATTAAGGCTGATGTGAAAGAAAGTAAAAATTTTTTAAAATTCTACCTGAATAAGAGTGCCTAAGTAATCACTGTATTCGAGGAATTTTTCCATAATTGAACGCTTTTCGGTTGAATCAAGTTCCCTAAAAGGAGTCACGGTCACTATTAGCTTGTCTTTCTGCTTTTTCTTTCCCCAAGTAGCTGAAACAAATCCATTAAGAAGAATCGTTCGACTGATGATTCCTTGAGGTTTTGACACATTCTTCAGGTAATCTAATGAAAGGAATCGTGACCTATCCTTATACCCCATCATTAGGCTGTCGAATTCTGGTAGAATAATGGTTTTTGGTGCTTCAGGGTAATCTGATGCGTCTTCATTAAAGGAGTAATATGCCTCCTTTAAGCCATCAAAATGTTCTACAGTTAAGTCTTTTTTTAGAAGCGCTAAGCTATTATCTAATTCATTTTTAGATATTCTGTTACACCAGTATCCGATGTCGGATCGGGTTACTGGACCGTATTGCTGAATATATTTTCGAATCAATTCAGTAATGCATTCATCATCTTGTAATTCATTATTTTTATTACTTAACCAATCAGATGCCCTCATCCACAGGCTTTGAGATCCTTTCCTTCCAGCACTCACCAGCATGCCTAGATAAGACATCTCAGTAATGCCAACCCATGTAGGGCCTTCAGTTGGTAGGCTAGACCATCCTCGACGAAGAGTCATTCGACCCACTAAACCGAGCTGAGTCAATTTATTTATCATAAACTGTTTAATCCTGTCAGTTGTTACTGATTCTCCTTTAATCTGATCCATTAGAGGCTGATACAATTTTTCAATTCGGAAATCTTTAGACGGGATTCCAAGTCGTTTTGCCCATCGATCATAGCCTGAAAGAATACTGTTTCTTCCTGATCCAAAAACATAAACATAGTAATCCTTGCTTGGAATGGTATGCATTGTGCCTCTCACGGTCCATGTTCGGACAATGCCTCCATGAGGCTTCATTTGATTTAGGAAATCTGAATTCCTGAAATTCTGTGATCTTGCCCAAAAGGATGAGAGGCTTTCTAGATAATCCTGAGAATTTATGCCACAGCAGGCTTCAGCAACAGCAGCAGTAGACTCTGAATTCGAACTTTTCTCTGAAAGCAGTTGCTTAACCATTAAACGCTGGTTAAGAGCTAGCAAGGTTTTATATTCGATCATTTTTAGCAACCTTAATCTAACGCTATACTGATAAAATTATAGCAAAAAACAATTAAAAAAATTATTTTAGATTGCCGCATGCTCTGGTTCGTGTACCTTAAACCATACCCAGAAAAAGCACGCTATTAAAGCACCTAACATGACTAGAAATGGGGAGGTTACATTCCATTCATATAGGAATCCTCCAATAGATGCACCAATTGCTGCAGGAGCAACTAATAAGAGACCTCCACCCTGAAGCCTTGAGGTTGAAGTTTGTATGCCATTTTCTCCTATGAGAGCGTATACTCGCCCTCTTCTTTCTCTTGTAATAATATCTGCAATAATTGATGCAAAGGATGGGGTTACTAACGTATTCGATATGGTTAAAATTATAAGTGCTAAACTGCATGACCAGAAATCCTTAGATAAAATGAATAATGATACACTAATTGGCGCAAGAAACATTGAGAGTAAAATCACTTTCTTGCTACCGAACCTGTCAACTAAATAGCCGGTAGGTAAAATTAGGATTATGCCTCCAATCCCCGCGATTAACATCAATAACCCCCAATCGGGTGCACTTACACCCAAGATCTGTTTTGCATATAAGACCCAAAATGGAGCAGCCATAGCAATGAAAGTGGATTGAATTATCTGAAGATACACGATGGGTCTGAAGTTTTTAGGCAACCAACGAGTGGTCTCCACCATGCCACCATAAGCTTCTTTGAGTATGTTAATTATACCTCCTTCACCCATTGCAGGAGCATTGGAGGTCATTGTCTCTTTTAAGAATCTAAACCTCACAAATGCTGCTATTAATCCTCCAAAGAATGCTATCCAGTATGCTTGACGCATAGCTGTTATTAACGCTGCGTCACCAGTTCCATGGAAAGCGATTAAGATTCCTCCAAGGTAGGGAGCAGCAACAGCAAGGGCTGCAGGAAAAGTCCGTTCTAAAGCATAGCCACGCCCTCTCGTGCCAGGAGGCAGTGAGTCAGCGAGGAGAGCGTTTAATCCCGGTGAATAAAAAAAGAACATTTGCTGAAGAACTTGACCTAAGCCAAGCCATCTCCAATCAGATGCCATCGCATATATTGAATAAATAATTGCATATCCAAATGAAGATATTCCAACCAGCTTAACTCGACCTCTCCTATCTGCAATGTATCCTCCTAATGGTTCAACTATCATACCTCCAACAACTGTTAATGCACTAACTAATCCAATATCTACAGGTGTAGCACCTAATGAAATCATATAGAGAGTTAGGAAAGGACCAGGTATTGACATCGATAAACTCCAGATGGCTCTTGAAGCAACAAGTACACGAACATTACCCTGGAAAAAACTGAAGAAACTCTCATTTTTGGACAAATTTTATTATCAACTTTTATCACTCCTAAACATAACGCTAATTTTTAAACTTTCCTAGATCCATAATCGAAAATAAGTATTAATTTTTTTTTAATAAATTATTTAATATTTAACTTTTTTTTAACAATTATAATGTTTTTTAATAAATCAAAAATATAGTTTAAATGAGAAACATTTATTTTTGAAAATATTTTATTACGATTCTTTTGTCCTTAAATGGACTATAATAATACCTATCACGCCAAGGAAACCAAGAATTAATGCCACTTGAGAATACCCTCCACCTACTAATAGAGTTCCGCCAACTAAAGTCCCTAATGCAGCACCTATACTCCTAATTGCAGATTCAAGGGACATAACGGTTCCTCTAAATTGGGGAACCTGTCCGAGTAACATAGCACTTAAACCAGTGAAAGCTACACCCATAAAAAAGCCACCAAAGATTCTAACCACGAGAGATACCCAGAAATCAGGAATATTGGTATATAATGCAATTAAAATTGAGCCAAGTAGACCAAAAGAAACTATCGCTTTCTTTTTACCCAATCGCTCCATTATTCTTGATGCTCCTAAGCTACCAACTGTAAACATAAAGGCAGCTAAAACAACGATATTTGATGTGATTATCCTATCAATTTTAAAAACTTCTCTATAGAAGGAGGCACTATAAATTAAAAATGCTTGATAAGCTGCCATGAAAAGAGCTATCCCAATAAGACAAGACATCGCTGAAGAATCTTGTAGAACAGTTCTAAAACTATCTACTACATTATAATTGAGCGTTGATTCAGTATCCTTATTTTTATGAGGAAGAAGAAAATGTGTAACAAAAATACTCAGAATCGTCACTGGCAAAATATAAAAGAAAAATACACTTCGCCACCCACCAATATTAGTAATATAAGCCATTAAAGGAGCACTAATTAAATATGATAAAGAAGACCCTGCAATAAGCCACCCCATCGCTTGTGCCTGTTTTTCACGAGGAATATATTCACCAATCAAACTTCGAATCATAGGATTAACCATTGAACTCCCTAATCCTGCCATTGAGAATACTATTAGCATAATTTGATAATCAGTTGCCATATAACATCCTAAAGTGGATAAAGCTAAAAAAATTAAACCCAATTGCATCAAACTCTTATGATTATATTTTACACTCAAAGCAGCCATTATTATTGCAGTAAAAATTGCTAAAATTGATGCAGTGGTACTGATTTGACTCATTATACCAATGGGCACATGAAAAGTATCAGCGATGTCAATTAGCAGTAAACCAATCGCTATAAATGGGGGATTAGTCACATAACCTGCTAAAAAAAGTGTAAACGTAATCAAAGAACTCTTATCAGATTTGTTAATGTTTTGATTGACCAATAAATCGCCTTTATCATTATCAATAAGAAGTAATGATAAATTTATGGGTAATTTTAACATAAAATTATACAATTTTTTAAAAATATTGATATAAAACAATGTATTTAAATTTTTTTATTGATTTTCACTAACAGTAATTAGTCAACGAAGATAATTTATATCTCTTGTTATTGATTTTATTAGGTTTTAAAGTTGAGAGCTGATCTTGTATTAATTCATGGGAAGATTATCACTGTCAATGATAGGGAGACAATCGCTGAAGCAGTTGCTGTTAAACATGGTAGAATAATTGCTGTTGGTAGCAGTGATGAGATTAAAACATGCATCAGCTCATCAACTAAAGTAATTGAACTCAAGAACCGAACCGTTATTCCTGGCTTAATGGATTCTCATGGCCACTTCGCTAATGAAGGAGCTGGAAGGATACGTTTAGTTGATCTTAGTCAAGAGGTAGGCATAAAGAACATTAAAGACATTCTGGATAAACTTAGTGAACGTGCAAAGAAGACTCCTAAAGGGGCCTGGATCTTTGGTTATCAAGAGGATGACTCGAAACTTGCTGAAAAGAGACACCCTACTCGTTGGGAGCTAGATGAAGCTAGTAGAGATCATCCGATAAGTGTTTCAACTGTTGGGGGACATTTCTCTATCCTAAATAGTAAAGCATACGAGATGGCGGGAGTTACGAAAGATATTCCTGATCCAGTTGGTGGTAAATATGATAGGGATGCCAAAGGCGATTTGACTGGTGGTGCTCATGAGAAAGCACTTAATGTTTTGATTCCAAAAGGAGCGAATGAACCTACAGCTGAGCAGAGTTATGAGGGAGCTAAAAGCATACTTACTGACTGTGCTTCAGTTGGGCTCACATGTGTTTATGATTTAGTTAATAAGAATGAGATTAAGGCGCTTATTGACCTAAATACTAAAGGTGAACTGCCAATAAGGATGAGGATGGATGCACATATTGATCTATTTCCAATGCTGAATGGGTCAGGCATCCATCAGATGTTTGGTGATGACAACCTCAGACTCTGTGGACTAAAATTCTTCTTTGATGGCGCCATCTCTGCAAGAACCGCTGCAGTCACTGAGCCATACTGTGATAAACCAGGTTTTTATGGTGTCATGTCAACAACAAGAGAGATCGCTGAGGAGACACTTGAGAAAGCCTACGCAGCAGGATTCCGTATAAGCGCCCATGCCAACGGTGACCAAGCAATAGCCATGTTCCTTGACATCATGGAGAAACTCCAAGCAAAATATCCACGGGAAGATCCTAGAAACCGGGACATCCATTGCACTGTTATCACAAAGGAACTAGTTGAGAAGATTAAAAAACTGAATATTCTACCAACCATATTTGGGCCATACCCCTATTATCACGGTGATAAGCTTCTTGCACCTTTTGGGGAAGAGAGGTTGGAGAGGATGTTTGCTGCCCGTACATTACTGGACGCAGGATTGAAGCTCGCAGCACATAGTGACCACCCATGTGCACCTTTCCCGCCCTTAATGGCTATTCATGCATTAGTTAACAGGGAAACAAAATCAGGAAAACCCATTGGCCAAAGCCAAAGAATCTCCGTTATGGATGCATTAAGACTGTACACCATTAACTCTGCGTATCAGAGCTTCGACGAAAATAGTCTTGGCAGCATTGAAGAAGGTAAACTGGCTGACTTCGTGATCCTGGGAAAAGACATACTCACAGTTCCTGCTTCTGAAATTAAAGACATACCCATCGATGCTACAATAGTTGGTGGAAAAGTAATTTACCAAAGAAAC
>VGJH01000078.1 GCA_016867505.1 Candidatus Bathyarchaeota archaeon | reverse complement strand
ACGTGTATAGTATCCCCCTTAACATCGCCACGAAGCAACAATACAGCTTCTCTTGGGTGCTTGAAGCGAGCGAAGTCCAGCACCTCATCAAGTAATCCCTGCTCTAATTCAATCTTCATTTTTCCCATTCCCAAAAATTGTGTTATTTAATCACTCGATTTGTAGAGTAAAGGAGATATCCTCTCTGCCCTCTACTTTCTTTTCTCCAGTGCCTTCATTATAGTAGATCTCTTCGATCTTTAAGGTTTCTTTGAGGTCTCTTTCACACTGTTTAATATCTTTAGCTGTTTGTTGATCGGAATAAATTGTCACTTTTTTGACTGGCTTGTTTAAGCTGATGCCTCTTTGATTCTTTTCTTTTCGCAGCCCTGTGATTACGTCAATAAATAGGTCTCCGATCCTTTCTGCTTCAGCATCCATGTTTTTCGGATTAAGGGTTGGCCATTGGCTTGTATGGATGCTTTCTTCGTTCTTCTCAGCATATAGATAGTCGTAGAGTTCTTCTGTTAAGTGTGGGATTACGGGCGCAAGTAGTTGCAGTGTCTTTTTTAAGGTGTGGTAGATTGTCTGCTGTGCAGCGATTTTTTCTTCTCCTGTGCTATATAATCTCCATTTGACTGCTTCGATGTAATGGTCGCAGAAGATATGCCATGTGAAGTTGCGTGCTGCTTCTGTTGCATTCATGAACTCACATTTTTCCATCCCCTCTGTGCTTGCTGCAATCGTTTTTTCTAATTTAGTTAATATCCATCGATCCAAAAGTTGTGTTTTAACCATCTCTGAGTTGGGATCGTAGTCTTCAAGTTTCATTGCAGCGAATCTTGAGGCGTTCCAGATCTTAGTCATGAATCGTTTACCATACTCTACATCTTCCCATCGGAAGGGGATGTCTGTGCCCGTACTTCCTCCACATGCTGCCCATTGTCTTGCAGCGTCTGCTCCTTGTTTATTGAAGACATCAGGTGCTGTAACGAAGTTACCTAAACTTTTACTCATTTTTCTTCCGTCACCACCTAGCACCATTCCGTTGATTAATACTGAGTTATATGCTGGTTCATTGAATAGAGCTAAGCTTCTAACCATGAGGTAGTATGCCCAGGTTCGGATGATGTCTTGCCCGCTCGGGTGGACCGATGCTGGGAATAGGTTGTGCCAGTCTTTCATATCCGGCCAGCCAGCGTGGATGGGGCATGTCATGCTGCTGTCGAACCATGTGTCCATAACGTCATAGTCGGGGATGAATTCGGAGGATCCACATTTGCTGCATTTTCCTCTTGGTTTCTGAACCTTAGTATCCACTGGCAGTTCCTGTGCTTCAGCAAGATGAATTTCACCACACGCTTTACAATACCAAACTGGTACTGGGGTTGCGAAAACCCTCTGCCTACTTAGAACCCAATCCCAGTCTAGACTCTCAGTCCAGTTAATCAGCCTATACCTCATATAATCTGGGAACCAATCAATCTTCTTCGCCTGTTTCACAACCTTCTCAGATAAAACAGTTGTTTTCATGAACCACTGTTTTTGATTAACAACCTCTATAGGAGTATCACAGCGCCAGCATGTGCCAACTTCCTGATCAAGGGGCTTCTCTTCTTTAAGGAGTCCAGTTTTTTTCAGGTCTTCCACGATCAATTTTCTTGCTTCAATTACACTGAGTCCCTTATACTTGCCACCCTGCTCGTTTAATTGACCACGTTTATCCAGGATGTTAATTATAGGTAGCTTAAATCGTGCCACATCTATTACATCTGCCTTATCACCATAGGTGCAGATCATCATTACGCCAGTTCCAAAACTGGTGTCAACATCCTCCTTAGCGATTATTGGTACTTTTTTGTTGAAGATCGGTGTCGTCGCATCTTTACCAATCAGTTTATTGTATCTCTTATCATTTGGATTAACACCAATGGCTACACAAGCGGGAATATATTCTGGACGTGTGGTTGCTATGATTAGGTCTCCTTCAACTGTGTTGAAAGCTATGCTGTAAAGTTTACCAACTCTTTTCAGTCGCTCCACTTCAGCGTCAGCTATCGCTGTTTCACATCTCGGGCAATAGTTGACGGGGTGTTCACCACGGTAGATGAATCCTTTCTCGTAGAGTTGAAGGAAGCTTAACTGAATTTTTCTGATGTAGCTTGGCTCCATTGTTCTGTATTCAAGTGACCAATCGATGCTTGCCCCTAAGCGTACTATTGCTTCCTTCATTTTTCCGATGTATTGCTCAACCCACTCTTCACACATTTTTCTGAAGACATCAGGTGGCACATCACTGCGCCTGATCTTCTTATTCTTCTCAACAGCCACCTCCGTGGGCATTCCGTGACAGTCCCATCCCTGCGGGAAATGGACATTATATCCCTGCATCCGCTTGTATCGTGCCCTAATATCGAAGTATGTCCAGTTGAGGACGTTACCCATGTGAAATTCTCCTGAAGGGTATGGTGGTGGAGTATCGACACTGTATCTTTTCCTGACGTTGTCATTCCAGTCATATCTGTATGTTTTTCTCTGCTCCCAGAGGCTCTCCCACCTCTGCTCCATCTCTAGAAAATCAATCTTATTTGGCAGTTGTTTCATCATCTTCACTCTCTGGTCTTGGATAGGATTGAATACGGGTTGAATTGGTAAGGTTCCTTAAAACCTTGTCCGCTACAAGCTTGGATCTGATTGGGTTAACCAAAAATTCTTGCCCTATACGGGCCCAGGACAAAGCTATACCCCATAGACAGTCTCCTACTTTTCCAGTAACCATGAACTTGGTTCAATTATAAAAATATTCTCTATCACAAAACAAGTTTAAGCCTTCACATGATTGGTTCATCAGATTTCTTAGATCCCTGAATAAGGATTTCATCATTTAAAGTAACTCTCATACCATCAGTTGCTGAAAAAACGGGAATACCTGATTCTTCACCTAACCACTTCGCTTCCTTTAATGGATCAGCATTAAGTAATCTAAAGCCATAATGTGTCGTAACAACACATTTTGGTTTAACTTCTTTAATCAATTGTAATGCATCATCCGTGTTTAGATGACCTTCAAGTCTCTCGCCTTTAGGCCACATTGTACAGGCAATTAGCAGACGTAAACCACTATATGCTTCAATTAAACTCGGAATCAACTCAGTGTCGCTTGTATAACCAATTTTCCCATGCTCACCATCATCAATTATTAATCCGATTGAATCTGGGTCACCATGTAAAGCTTCAACTGCTTGAAAAGAGACGCTGCCAATTTTAGTGATGCTTTTTGGTATCAATCTTGTAACTGTTGAAACTAGTTTTTGATGATATCTACTGATACTTCTGTCTGTCTCCTCGTTTCCATCAATGACACTCTTCGCTGCTGCTAAGACTCCTTTTTTTCTAGTTGTACCCTGTGTCATTGCTTCAATCAGGCACTCAGCATCAGTATAATGGTCAGGGTGACAGTGAGTGACGACAATCCCATCCAACTTGAGGGGAGTGAGCCCAGCATAGATACTGTGAACCAGTGCGCCTGGTCCTGGATCGATGTGTATGTTATTTCTTCCATTTACGAGCCTGATGCCTGCTGTACGTCGCCTCTGAGTGCTCATGGTATGACGACCACCCCCAGTTCCAAGGAAGTGAATAACAAGAGAGTCCATACACAGAACAAGCCTAAAGACAGTTAAATATTTAATACAGAACCGATATCAGGTGAGGGTGCGTGGGCCCGTGGCCTAGTACGGCTAAGGCGTCTGACTGATAATCAGAAGATCAAGAGTTCAATTCTCTTCGGGCCCACTTTTTACTGAACTGATCCCACTGGAGTTACATTTTTATTGGTAGGTTTTATCCTTAGTCCATATTACTGTATTTTCAGAAATAATTGAATGGTTAAATTGAATAAATGTAAATTTCAAGTCACTCGAGGATTATGGGGCGTGAGGATCCATCATTTAAGGTGCCTGAGACGTTCACCAAATACATCCAGATAAATGAAAAAGAGGTGGTACGCGCACTCGGTTTGGAGGGATGACTTTAAACGTCGTCTTACATAAGGCATGGATATGATACTTGGTATATCCGCCAGCGGTAGAAACTCGAAGCGAAATGAATCCGGGACGCTCACACATGGGCTCACTGAGGACATAATTAGATATATTCTGAATAAGTCGGGGGAGTCCAGCGAATTCATCAGCCTTGCTGGGAAGAACATCAAGGGATGCGTAGGCTGCTGTGGATGCGCTGAGAATAACATCTGTGTCCTAGATGATGACTGGGCAGCAATCCGCGACAAGATGTTTGCTGCAGATGCGATTGTCTTTGGGGCACCTAACTATTATGGAGTCATTAATGCTCTTGGCCATGCCTTTCTGGAGCGTACCTTCAGCCTCCGCCACCGGGAGCGTTTCAAGCTGGCGGGGAAGCTGAGCGTAATCGTGACCACGGGGAGTGAGGAGGACCCCTCGGTGGAGGACTTTATCCGCAAGATTTTCCGCAGCAACTATATGGCTGAACCTGTTGGCGCTTTGAAGGTTGCGGGCATCAGCCAATGCTACCAATGTGGATACGGTGAGAGCTGTGCAGCAGGCTCGGTCGTCAACCGTCATGGCTTCATCGACGAGATCCGTGAAAGCATCCTACCCCGAGTGAATCCAGAGGCGTATAAGAAAGCGGAAATCATCGCTCATCGCCTTGGGGAGGTCGTGAGGTCAAAACATCCTCAAGACCCCATCAAGTAACTCCTTCATTACAGCGTAAATGTTTATATATGTTTGAAAGATAATGTATTCTTGTGGCCATTGACGGGTAAGACATTTCCATTCATAAATAAGACGTGGAAGAGGAAGCTGTTTTAGGTGTTAGTTATCGTTCCTTTGATGAATTACTCAAGGAATCTGACGTGCTCAGCATACATGCCCCATTGACTGATGAGACAAGGGATATTATTAGTTTTGATGAACTTTCCAAAATGAAGGAGACTGCTGTTAATATGAATACTTCTAGAAAGGAAGTAATAGATGAAGAGGCTGTGTCTAATGCTCTTGATTCTGGTAAGCTTTTTGGCTTTGGTACAGATTTTAAACTAGATAGAAGTATCAGTGGTCTTGAGAATATTTGAAGGACCCCCATTCTTCTGTTACTCCAGAAGCTATGGGGAGAGGGGTTGCTCAGAGATTTGATAATATAGTTAGATTCTTGAATGGAGAAAAACCGCTCTACATAGTAAATTAAAAAGCATATGGTTAATCGATGATTTTATCCTCACTTCCACCTGATTCTTACTCGATTTATTATGGTTACGATTGAAGCGGTTCAAATAGTTATTATTGCCAGTGATTATCTGTTTTATCTTTTACTATTTACCAAAAATTCTATATTCAAACAAACATACAAAAATAGACGGGCGAGTGCACGCCCAACATAAGTATATGTGAGGTGTTTTGATGGTTAAGAAGATACTCCAGATCAACTTCAAGTACAAACCCTCGGCTGAGGAAATCCATAAGGCATTTGAGCCAGCGGTTCCGATTTTCGTCAACATGAAGGAACTCGAGTGGAAGATATGGCTTATCGACCCCACCAAGAAAACAGCGGGTGGTATCTATCTCTTCAAGGATGAGAAATCGGTAAACGAATACCTCGGAGGCCCCGTTGTGGCGAGTCTGAAAAAGAATCCGGCTCTTAGTGACCTAGAGATGAAGGTCTTCGACATAATACCTGACTTTACAAAGAGCACGAGGGGTCCAGTCTAGTTCTCGGTGTCCAAATGTAGAATTTAAAAAGTAACCTTCCAAGTTTTTTTACCAATTTGTCATCTGTTATACACATTCTTATCTTCTATGTTGGTGAGGTTCTAATCCCACTGGACCCGCTTCTAATGATATTATTCGGTAATTTTATACTCTAATTGATGATACCTGCAAACAGATGCATCTCTATGACCGACCCAAACATAAAAGAAACAGATATAACATACTATGAACATCCTGAACTACCATTACAGGCACGCATATATAGAAATCACAACAAACAAAAACAATCCGCAATAATAGATATTCATGGAGGAGCATGGAGTTCTTATGATCGAACAGCGGACGTCCTTTATGATCGATACCTTG
>VGJH01000077.1 GCA_016867505.1 Candidatus Bathyarchaeota archaeon | reverse complement strand
AATCGAAGGCTTTTACCAATTATGTAAATCACGTGGATTAGAAGGAAAACACGGTGTAGTTATTCCTAAAAGCAATGTCAAAAACTTGATGCTGAAAAAGGAAGTGATTCAGGCAATTAAAGATGGTAAATTCCACATCTATCCAGTGAGCAGCATTGAGGAGGGAATAGAAGTTCTGACAGGAGTAACAGCTGGTGAAAAAGATGAAAATGGGATTTATCCTCCTGATACTATCAATCGACTTGTACAAGATAAATTAAATGAGATGGCAAATAAAGTCAAAGATTGGTCAGAATAAACATTTTTTCCGCACCCTTTTTGAGTAACCTATTCATTATGTTTTTTGGCATAATAATTGGATGTCATTTGGGATGTAATTATCGTTGGTGGGGGTCCTGCTGGCTTAACAGCGGGAATTTACACCTCAAGGCATGGACTCAAGACTTTGCTTTTAGAAGGTAGAAAAATTGGTGGAAGAGCACTTGACGCTCACTGGATTGAAAATTTCCCAGGTTTCCCCCAAGGCTTAACAGGACCACAATTAATGGATCAATTTACTTCCCAAGCAAAAAAATTTGGTGTACAATTTAAGGAAGAGACTGTGATTGGAATAAATAACCTCGATGAAGTCCATAAGATGGTTTCAACACGAAGTGGTTTTTACCAGACAAAATCTGTCATCATTGCATCAGGTGTTCAAAGAAAGCAGTTAACAATTCCAGGTGAAACAGAGTTTAAGGGGAGAGGAGTGAGTTACTGCGCTATATGTGATGGACCATTCTTTAAAGATAAAAAAGTTGCAGTAGTGGGGTCCGGTAATGAAGCATTCAGTGAATCCCTACATTTAGCAGATATGGCATCAAAAGTCTTCCTAATCCCAGGAAGAAGAGGACATTCATTAAATAGCGAGGAGCATCTCGAATCTATTAAAAGACATAATAACATTGAGATGGTTGAAGGAGTCGATATTTTAGAAATCTGTGGCGAAGAGTCTGTTACAAGTATAAAATTAAAAGGTGGACATCTCGAAAAGTTAGATGTTGATGGAATTTTCATATTATACGAGCATGTCTCAACAAGTGACATTATTCAGGACACTGGTGTAACAATTGATGGAAGTGGATGCATAATGGTTGACAACCGACAACAGACTAACATTCCAGGAATCTTTGCAGCTGGTGATTGCTGCTGCGCTGGAATGCAAGTTGTTACAGCTGCAGGTGATGGGGGTAAAGCAGCATTATCTGCTTTACGATATGTAAAATCATTAAAAAATTAAATTTGTCTATAAAATTAAATAACCTAAGTCTTAAAAACCCATTAGCTTTTTCTAGAGTGACTTTTATCTTATTATTTTGTGGGACAAATGGATAACTCAATTGCATCCCTAAAAGCAAGAGAAATAATTGATTCACGGGGAAACCCAACAATCGAGGTTGAAGCAAAATTAAAGTCGGGTCTAATTGGAGTAGCATCTGTGCCCAGTGGAGCCTCAACAGGAATTTTTGAAGCAGTTGAACTAAGAGATGGTGGGAAACGTTTTCTAGGCAAAGGAGTATTAAATGCAATAAAAAATATTACAGAAGTAATTCAGCCAAAAATTGTTGGTTTAGAAGCCAGTCAACAAAGACAGATTGATGAAATTTTAATAAAACTCGACGGAACAGAAAATAAATCAAAGCTTGGTGGAAACGCAATTCTAGGAGTTAGCATAGCTTGTGCGAAAGCAGCTGCTATTGATAGGAAACAGCAATTATATGAATACATTAATCATGATGCATGCTTACTTCCAATACCCTTTTTCAACATTGTTAATGGTGGAAAGCATGCTGGTAACCAGATTGATTTCCAAGAATTTATGATTGCACCAACGGGAGCAACAAATTTTAGAGAAGCCCTAAGAATAGGAGTTGAAGTATATCAAATTTTAAAGATGCAACTTCAGAAAAAATATGGAAAAAACGCCATAAATGTTGGAGATGAAGGTGGCTTCGCCCCTCCAATGAAAACAACAGAAGAAGTCATCGATTCAATAATTGAAGCAATAAAAGAAGCGGGGTATGATGAGACAGTTAAAATCGCTTTAGACGTTGCATCAAGTACATTTTATAAAGATGAATTTTACACAATTGCTGGCAAAAAATATTCGACACCAGAATTAATCGATGTTTATAAAGAATTAATCAAGAAATATCCAATTATCAGCATCGAAGACCCAATTTTCGAGGAAGACTATGAAGGATTTGTCGAAATCACAAAAGCTCTGCCAATACAAATTTTGGGAGACGACATTTTTGTTACCAATTCTCAGAGGTTAAGAAAAGGAATTGAAATGGGTGCAGCTAATGCACTTTTATGGAAAGTCAATCAGATAGGCACTTTAACTGAAGCAATAGATGCAGCTAACATGGCAAAAAACCATAATTACAGAGTAATGGCCTCTCACAGATCAGGAGATACAGAAGATTCATGGGTCTCAGATTTATCAGTAGCAATCGAATGTGGCCAAATAAAATCTGGCGCCCCAGCACGTGGCGAGAGGACAGCAAAATATAATCAACTACTCCGTATTGAGGAGAGATTAGGAAATAAAGCAAAATTCCCAAAAAACATTTTTTAAAATTTTTTTATACAAGATTTTCGTGATATAGCAAAAAAATATTACGGAGCCAAGCTAATTATGTTAACATTGAAGATATCTTATCCACCTTTATTGACTGCTGATGTAGCTCAATTAATTTTAAATGGTGTTTCTAGAGTCTCCCTTGATCTAGGATTATCAAAAATGGAACCAAAATTTGATGGTAATGAAATTATTTTGAAAGATAACTATAGGGTCAGCATCGAAAAATTAAAAAAAATTACTGATAAAGATGACGCAATTTTTTTTCCTCAAGATTCTGAATTATTTATGGTAGCAACATCAAATAGCCATTATTATAAACTAGTTACAACTTCTGGGGCTCCTACCATTGAGATTGATGGAATCAGAATGCATCGAACAAAGGACACTACACCAGAGGAGGATGCTAAAAAGAAAATTAATATTTTAGGGGTAAATGAGGGAAAAATACTTGACACCTGTACTGGATTAGGTTACACTGCAATCGAATCATTACATAAAAATGCAGAGATAGTAGTTACAATTGAAAAAGACTATAATGTAACCATGATAAACAACCTGAATCCCTGGTCTAGAGACCTTTTTGATGAGAGGATTCACAAAATTTTTAGTGATAGTTATCACGCAGTCGATTGTCTACCAAAAAATTTCTTTGAGTACATAATTCATGATCCCCCAAGATTTTCATTTGCTGGGCAATTATATAGTGAAGCATTTTACTCAAAACTATTTTCAAGAATAAAACATGGTGGTAAACTCTTACACTATACTGGTGAACCTGGGTCAAGATATAGAAAAAAGGACCTGCAAAAGGGTGTGCAATCACGTCTGAAGTCAGTTGGTTTTAAAAAATTAACATATCACCCAGAAATTATGGCTATTACATGCGAGAGATAGTTATATGCTTAAAATTCTGTAAACTTCATCCTGTTTAATTGATTCAACCTTTCTAAGAATTTTATTTCTAGTCTTAATCAGCTTTCCCTCATTTTCTTTTTTTATTTCTCCAATTATTGATGCTTCAATATTTAGTTGAGTAATTTTTTCAACGATTTTTTTAGCACTATTTTTTTTAGCAACAATCAACAATGAGCCGGAACTCATTAGTTTTAATGGATCTGCTTTAAGGGCTTGACAGATTTCGGTTGTTTCGGGATATACATTTATGTGGTTTTCTTCCACAAGCATTCCAACTTTCAGAGCTTCAGATAATTCAAATAATCCATTAAGTAATCCGCCTTCAGTTGGAGTATGCAAATAATTTACACCTCCAGATTCTATCGCAGCTAATGCTTCTGGTACAATACTAATTTTTTTTATCAGGTTCTTTGCATTTTCAAGTGTTTGATTACTAATTTTATTGGCAAGTTTCGAAAATAAGTCTGTAGCTAAAATGCTTGTACCTTCAATGCCTGGGCTTTTTGTTAAAATTATTTTGTTACCAGGTCTAATTGGTTTATCAATTAATAGATCTTTTTTCAGCATCTCACCAATCATGAAACCGGATATTATTGGTTTTTTTAGTGTTGGTGTGCATTCTGTATGGCCACCAATTATCTGAATTCCTAGTTGTGTACAAGCTTCATCCATTTGAATACTTATTTGTTCAAGATAATGAATAGATGAACTTTCAGGCAAAAAAATTGTGTTCAGAAACCATAATGGCTTTGCCCCTCTTGCTGCAACATCATTTGCATTGATATGAACTGCCAATGTCCCGATGTTTTTTTCAGCACCTGTGATTGGATTAGCTTTAACGATTAATACTTTCTTCCCAAAATCAATGATGGAAGAATCTTCTCCAATTCCAGAGCCCTGGATTATACGATTTGAAGGAGTCCCAAGATAAGGAAATACGCATCGTTTCAAGACTTCAGGAGGGACCTTGCCTGTTAATAGTTTCCTATCTTGAGACATGGTTTGAACGTATATGATTACTATTGATTAATGTTTAAGTTTTTAACCCAAAGCCACTTTCACTCACCCCTCCCAAGTTTGTTTATTACAACTTACAAAAAGCATAAATCTAGTATCAGAAAGTTCACTTCGGGAGATAATCTTTGAGTGACACGCGCAGTGTATTTGTAGATGAAGGCGTACTAGACATCAATTACATCCCATCAAAATTGCTTCATAGAGATGAGGAAAAACGTTTACTGGAACACTTTTTTGATCATCTTCTGTCAGCACCCTATGAAATGAGTCAACGGGCAATTATCGTTGGGGGAGTAGGGACAGGAAAAACTGCGCTGGCACAATTATTTGGGCGAGAACTAGTTGAAAAAGCTAAAAAAAGAAGAGTAAAAGTCAGATACATTCACGTAAATTGCAGGGAACTCCGCGGCAGCCTTTTCATGGTTCTTAGAAGAGTGGTTAAAGCAATGCGTCCCGATTTCCCTGAGAGAGGCTACGCTGCGAATGAGTTAATGGAAACTCTCATGCAGCTACTATCTGAAGAGGACACTCAGCTTTTACTAACTCTGGACGAAATTGACTCACTCATCGACACCGATGGAACCGAAGCCCTGTATAATTTAACCCGAGTCCAAGAAGGATTACTTGATGACTCAAGACGATTAAGCCTCCTCTGCATATCAAAAGACATCAACGTCTTGAAAAAACTTGATAAAAGCACCCTAAGCAGCCTTCAACGCAGCATAATACAACTAAAAGAATACTCTCCACCTCAGCTCTCCTCAATCCTCTTAAGCAGAGCAGAAGCTGCTTTCAGGAAAGATGCGACTCCACTCGAAGTAATTGACTTCATTGCAGAGCTTGCTTCTCAGGAACACGGCGACGCACGATATGCCATAGATCTCCTGTGGAGATCCGGAAAATATGCTGACCTCGAAATCAGCAGGCAAATAAACTTAAACCATGTGAGAAAAGCAGCTCCAAGCGTCTTCCCAACCATAAAAGAGGAGTCAATAAACCACCTTAGCCTCCATGAATTATACGTGCTTTTAGCAGTGGCAAGATTCTTCAAAATCAACAACCTGCCAAACGCCTCTACAGGAGAAGTCGAAACCCTCTACAAAGTAGTCTGTGAAGAGTATAACGAGAAACCACGCGGACACACTCAATTCTGGAAATATCTTAACCAGCTTAAGGGATTCGACGCAGTTCATATTAAAATGGATTCATCTAACCAAGGAAGAACTCAGTTAATTAACCTCACAAAAATTTCCGCTGAAGATTTAGAGAAAGAGGTCTTACAGGCAATTGAACAGAAATAAAAACATAGTAGAAGAAATTTTAGGCAGCAAAGGAAGAATAAGAGTCCTTCGCGTCCTATCAGTGAGCACAGAACTAAACATCAGTGAAATAAGTCGACGCACAGGCCTAAACTACACCAGCGTTGAACGCCATTTAGTAAAATTGGAGAAATTTGGGATAGTGAAAGAGAAAAGGTATGGAAAAATTAGGATCTTTCAGACATTATACACTAGCTTAAATTTTCGATTTGAAAAAGGCAGAGATCCA
>VGJH01000076.1 GCA_016867505.1 Candidatus Bathyarchaeota archaeon | reverse complement strand
TGGAGGATAAGTTAAGAAAATTCTGGTCAAATCTATAATTAATTTATTTGAGCAGAGGATTAAACCTCTAACCGATTTTATATAAAACATTGAATAATAACACACCATGGCTCATAAAGAACAAGGATATTGATACAGGATAGACTACGACTATGACCACAGGAAAAACGTTGTAGATGGCCTTGAGAAAGCAATAGTAATCCCTGCTAACATAGAGATCAAGCAAGACCATATGGTACTGAACTTCGATAATGTCAAGAAGATCGTTGACTCCGCGAAGAAGATCACCATCATGGACTGCAGCTGTCGAAAGGATCTTAAGCATTGTGATGCGCCGCTTGAGACTTGCATGACCTTTGATGAGGCTGCTGAAAGAAACTTGACTTCAGATGATCCCCGTACACACTCGTTTAGGCCTCATCCCATCACCCATGAGGAAGCCATGGAGGTGCTTAGAAAATCATCGGAAGTTGGCTTGATACACATGGCATACGTAGGTAAAGATAACCCCGAGAAAATCGATACCATCTGCAGCTGTTGCTCCTGCTGCTGCGAACCTCTTGGAGGTATACTTAGGTTTGGGATGGCACCACATCTCCTGAAAGCCTCCGCTAAATCTGTAGATGACCATTCAAAGTGCATAAATTGTGGTGTCTGTGTCGATAGGTGTCACTTTGGGGCCAGGAAGATTGTTGATGGTGAACTCAAATACGATCAGAGCAGGTGTTTCGGATGCGGTGTTTGTGTGAGTACATGCCCCACAAATGCGATTTCATTGAATCAATTACATTAACTCTCTACAACGTTTATTTTATTAACCAAATTTCTCAACTTCTTTTTTCCATTTATCAAATAATTCATGTATTTTTTCTTTGCCAAGTTCAGAGTTAACAAGTGGTGGAGCGAAATTTTCCAAAACCACTTTATACTAAAATGCCTTGAAGCTCTTCCTTATATGGCATTTATTGTTCATGGCCTTAAAAGACACAATATTATGAATATTTGTTGAGTTTACTTTTTATAATTTTTCACAAAAAATTAGTGGTTTGTTATTTAATTTACCATCTTCTGTGTAATCTCATTCCAAACGTTATCGATGATTGCTAGGGTAACATGTCCCTCTGTTACATGCATGCTTATGCTATGATGAGTGATTACTTGTGCTACTACTTGGCCAGTTCTATCACCATACCCAGCATGGGAGCAATCGAACTCAATTGTTACCCCCCAGAAACCAGGGTAAGTAAAAGTCTGAGCTTGCCAAGAATCAGTTATTTTAATAGATGATAATATCCCATCAAACTTGAAGGTTGGAGCATTTTTAAGGTAAGCTATTGCGATGGCTTCATTATTTGATTTAT
Source organism: Candidatus Bathyarchaeota archaeon (assembly GCA_016867505.1). GTDB lineage: Archaea > Thermoproteota > Bathyarchaeia > TCS64 > TCS64 > UBA8941. The sequence goes on along the minus strand of VGJH01000076.1, from coordinate 4,770 downwards.
TGTCAGTTGAGTTGCTTTGAATAGCATATATGCCAGCTGGAATGATTATGCCTAACAGCATAATTGAAGCTATTATCATATACCTTCTCATTGTACCTCACCTATACGGATCATTCGCTTTGGTATAATCCCAGTGTTTAGAACATTAGATCTAATAATTAGAACAGCTTTACTTTATTGTTTTTTAGTTATTTAAATAAAGGATTTTTATTTTATCTTTTATATTTATATTATTGATAAAATGCATAATATCATTAGTAAAAAATTAAAAACTTTATATGAAATAATTATGAAAAATTATTATTTTACTATTAAATATAGATCAAAGAATGGTCAATATTATTATGTCCTTATTTATGAATTCGCTTTGATTATATGGTGTGTTAAATTAATGGTAATTCACTGATGGTTATCTGTGATGAATTACTTATTTTTATGGGTTTTAATCTCTTTTATGCAACTGAGAGCCTAATAGGTTAAATAACTCGCTTATGACATAATAATTTATTAAATTTTTAATATTTTAACCTTCGCAAAATTTAAATATAATAAAATTTAACAAAACATTTAGATATCATTACTCCCTAAAAACTTAATATTTAGCCTCATTACTTATTATTTTTAAATTATAAAAAATGAAGATTGTTTTTTTCTAAATCACTTTAATAGCTCTCGCTGGACATTTTGATGCAGTTAATTTAACAAATTCTTTAGTTTCATCATCAAAATTTCCTTAAGAAATCCAATTTATTGTTCCATTTATTACAATTGATTTTCCTTCATCACATGATTTAAAATGGTTGGATCTGAGTTGTAGCAAACACCACAAGATATGCAATTTTCTCTATCAACCTCAACTGTGTACTTCATTGATATTTGTTATATATTAAGACACTAATTTGTATCTTATATTACTCCATTCCTTCCCATCCATCCAATCAATTCTTCAATCTCCTTAATTTTTTCTGCGATCGTAAAACCAACTGGAGTCAAAACCACCTCTTTAATATATGGAGCATCTTTCAATACAATAGCTTGAATAAGTTTACTTTCTTCTAAGACGTCGATAGCATGAACCACTCCTGCAGAAGGCTCACCCATACTTTGTGCTATTTCTTTAATTGTCATTCTCCGGCCTGTTTTATAAAGTATTATCAATGTTTTAAGCGCATAAATATGAGTTAAAGACTCCATGATTGAATTTTTGAATGGTTACTAAATAAGGTTATTACTATGCGATTATATAGTCTAATAAATCAGTTATAAAGATGTGAATGTTAAAATTTTAAAAAATAAAAAATAGTGAGTCATAAACTAAATAATTTTCAATATCAAAAATTTACTTACAGGCTTATTCTTAATTAATTCACCTCAAAATGGTTACTCAACCATAATTAATTATTCAGTTCATAACGATATCAACTCAAAATTTCATTTAATTTGTCTAGGTAAGGTTCATATTAAAGGTTTGAAAAATATTTTTGGATGATATTATGAGGTTTGTTGCATTTCTTGAATGTGATCAAGAAAAAATTCAGGAATTTATTGAAATTTGGAATAAACGTATGGCTGCTCATCACAATATTGTTACGGTTTTTCCCCCACATACAATCGCTGATGCTCCTCGTGGGTTCAAGGGATTTACTGTATTTGAAACTGATTGCATTGAAGACATCATGCATTATGTGACAGAATACGGTCAGGTAGCAAAAGTTCAAGTCTTTCCTATATGGGACGCTACCGAAGGAACTAAACTGTATGAAAAAATAAAAGCAGGATTATAAATGATATAATCTAATAACATTGAAACTATTTTTTTATTTCATCGTTTTTTATTGCTTCATCTTTTAATAGGAGATAGTATGATCCGCCTAAAACTGCGTAGAGTGTTGAACCCAAATAAGCAGGTGAATCCAGTGACACCTGCTCCATTAAACGTCCCCCAATCATGGGTGCAATAATGTTTCCCCCATGAGTTGCCATGCTGCTAAAGCTGTTAGCTGTTGGTCTTTCATCTGGGTAAAGTAGTTTCATGTATAATGAGCTGGTTAGTGGTGATGATATGTTGCCAAGGAATAGTCTGAAAATGTAGAAGATTGATAGTGTGAAGAAGTCGGGAGCTAATGGGATCATGAAGTAGAAGGGTGCACATAGTATTAGGCTGCCTGCGATGGTTTTGAGTGTACCAAACTTTGCTGAAATTTTTGGTGCAACAATGCTTGCGCCTGTCCTGATGAAGTTGGATACGAAGTAAAGTGTTCCAAGAGCATCGGATTGTAACCCAAATTTCTTGTTGATGTAGTATGGGAAGAAGTTAAAGAAGGAGCTGAAGCCAATGCTGCTTAATAGGTTCAGGAAAGCTACTTTTATGACAACACTCTTGCTTCTAAGATTGATCTTGAATCCACTTGCACTTCTTTTAATTTCAGGAGCCTTCCAGACAGGATAAAAATAGAATGGAATTGTTATGAAGAAAAGTATGACCCCCATCAGGATAACCATCCAATACGATGTCCTGACACTGTAACCGTAGCTTCTTTGAAGCATTGGGGGAATGAAGCCAGCAAGACTACCAACTGATACTGTTAGTATGTTTAAAGCCATCTGAAGACTGAAGGCCTTATCCATATCCTCAACATCAAAAAATGATGCATATAATGGTGTAAAAACCACATTAGCGATAGCATCAATTACACCAGTGAGTAAAAATGCCAACATAAACAAAGAAACACTGTCAGCAATCAAAATAATAACAGAGAAAAGAATCCATGGAACCATTAAAAGAATCATCATCTTCTTTGATCCAATTCTACCAGCGAGAATCCCCATAGGGATCATTAATGTGAAAAGAGCAACTGGAGCCATCATCACTATAGAACTTAATGAAGAGCTCTCAAAACCTAAAGAAGTCAGGTAAAGCATAAAAACAACATTAACTGCCCCATTCGCAAAACCATTGATAAAAGAAGCTGCCAAAAAACTCTTTGCAGGACCAGATATTTTACTAGGAACAAATGATCTTAGATCCATTCTTCATGCACCAGTTTTTTTTACAAAGAATCTAATAGTGGTTAACAATTATAGTTATTATGAATATAATTGTCCAGTTTATGGATATCATTCTTTACTGTATTTTATTATTAACAATTTTCATGTTATTTGATGTATAAAAATTATATCATTTAAGGTCCTTATCAATTTTTACTGAATAGTTATTCCTCTATTATTTTATTTTTTAAGGATTTCATCAGGTGTTTTTACAGATACTATGTCCTCTACTTTTCTTTTTAGATCTTTATCTCTTGTAACTAGAGTAGCATTTTTCATTATTGCTGAAGCAGCATGGATTGAGTCAAGAAGTTCAAGTCTTCTATCAATTTTAAGATCTATTGCTTCTTTAGCTATCTCTGCATCTAGAGGTACAATTTCAACAATTTCATCTATTAATGAAACAGCTTTCTCTGCTTTTCCATACTCCCTTTTCTCATGAAAAACCCATCTAATCTCCATGAAAATGATGCTTGCAGCTAAGCCCTTCAATTCTCCTTCATACACTTTTTTCAATAATTCTTCCGAAGATTCAATAAAAGCTGCTTCCTTTCTAATTAGATTGAGGAAGATGTTAGTATCAATTAGAATGCTCAAATTTTTCCCTGCTTTCAAGATCTGCTCTTTTACGAATCTCTTTGATGAGATCGACACTAGAAACCTCATCAGGCCAAACTCCTTCAGCAAGACCTTTAAGTTGACCTATTGGATTAATGACCTCTGGTTTAATCAAGATGCCCTCAGCTTTAGGAATAATCTTAACCTTTGATTTAAACTTTATATTATATCTTTCCCTAAGTTCTTTAGGTATAGTTAATTCTCCCCTCTCTCTGATGTCTACAATATATTCCGTCAAAATTAAATTCACTCTGTATAATTATAATTTATACCGAGAATATATACCTTCTTTCGGAAATGTTGTATAAATACGGAAAAATAAAAAAAATGGGTTATAATTTATTAATTTAATGATTACTACAGCTTCTGGCTCTGACTCTACTTTGCGTTTTTAATTGAGTTCCTTCGTTGACGCAGTTCTCTGCTCTGGTTTTGGTTTGGTATTGTTCTCCTGAGCATGTTGTGGTGCAGTTACCACATGAGCCATCCATGGCTCGTGTTCTAATTCTCTGTTGTGTGCATGTTTCCGTACATGTTCCTAAAGTTTCTTGAGTTTGTGTTTGAAGTTGGTCTTGGATCTGTGTTTGGTCTTGTGTTTTTATTTGATTCATTATTGGTGCTGCTAAAGCTGGTAAAACAAATGCTGTTATCGCCATCAACCCCATGATGACTGCGAGAGCTCCTATCATTTTATTATTCGTTTTCATCTTTTTCACTCCTTTTTTAGCGTTAATAACAGATCAGTGAGCATAATTTAGATAGTTCTTGTAACGTCTGTTTCATTTCATGTAACAACGATTTTAACTATGAAATATAATAGTCTGAATAATGTTTGCTTTGGCCTCAGCAGGTCAACAAGGACCACCAGATGATAGAGGCATGTTTGGTAATTCCTTGCTACTACCCTTAGTAGCCGTGACAATTATTCTCCTGATCATTGTCATAGTAATACTACTATTTCCAAGGCTTAACAGTGTAAAAGTTACCAAACCACTTGAGATTAAAGTCCATGAGGTTGAGACCCTCCAAACTATGGATCATAAAACTGTTGAAAGCCCAATAGAAGTGACTCTCAAGCTTCTTCAAGAAGATGAAAGGCGAGTG
>VGJH01000075.1 GCA_016867505.1 Candidatus Bathyarchaeota archaeon | reverse complement strand
TGCTCTTCAAAAGTTCCTTTTTCATCAGATTTTTTGATTGCATTTCCACCCAACGCAATTACCAATCTTTTCATAAAACTGCTCCTAAAGGGAAACTAACTAAGATGGATGTAACCTAAAAAAATTGTGCTTAAAAAAATATAATTTTACTAAAAAACCAAATGTTAGAAGAAATTATTTAATTTCCATTTCAATGTAAACTTCATTTGGTACCCTAATGCGCATTATGCTACGCATTACACGGTCACGGGCGTCAATCTCAATGAGCCTTTTATGAACTCTCATTTCATATTTGTCCCATGTCTTGCTTCCATCACCACATGGAGTTTTTCTGGTGGGTACAAGTAGTTTTTTCGTTGGTAGTGGAATTGGTCCGACTAATTTGACACCGATTTTTGATGCTATCTCTCTAATTTCACCACATACTGCTTCAAGTTTATCTGTGTCAGTACTTGTTAGTTTAATTCTTGCACGCCGCGCCATGATTGTTCCCCGATTTGTCAGACAACTAAGAACTTAAACCTATCGAAAAAAAGAGGTTATGATTTAACTCTCTATCTCTAGAACAACGCCAGCAGCAATGGTTGTACCCATGTCTCTTAGAGCAAACCTACCAAGCTGTGGGAAATCTTTGAAAGTCTCGATAGAGATTGGTTGTAGAGGTATGAAGCGTACTACAGCTGCTTCTCCAGTTCTTAGGAAGCTAGGATTCTGTTCTACTACTTGTCCACTTCTTGCATCTAATTTTGTTTCAAGCACATCAAATTTAACTGCAATTTGGGCTGTGTGTATGTGTAGTACAGGAGTATATCCTTGACCTATTGCTGTTGGATGATGAATTATGAAGATCCTGCCTTTGAAAGCTTTTGCTACTTTTGGTAGGTTATTTGGGTGTCCTGCAACTTCTCCTCGTTTGAGTTTGTCTCTACTGGGGCCCTTAACGTTAAATCCAATGTTGTCTCCTGGACCAGCTTGTTCCAGCCTTGTGTAATGTGTTTCAATGCTGTTTACTTTGCCACGTTCACCACTAGGCATGAAGATAATCTCATCATTTATCTTTAGTACACCAGTTTCAACCTTTCCAACAGGTGTTGTACCAACACCACGAATAGTGTAAACTTCTTGAACGGGGATTCTCAAGGGTTTATCAGTTGGTTTAGCAGGCATTATGAATGTATCAAGTGCTTCTAATAGTGTCTGTCCCTTATACCAAAGCATGTTTGTGCTTCTTTTAACTAGGTTATCGCCACCCCAACCACTTGTTGGTACGAATACGACTTTACTTACATCATATCCAACCATCTGGAGTAAGCGGCTAACGCCATCCTTAACTTCAAGATATCTTTGTTCAGACCAGTTTACGCTTTGATCATCCATCTTATTTACTGCAACAACAATCTGGTTAACTCCAAGAGTCTTTGCTAAGAAAGCATGCTCTCTTGTTTGACCACCAGGGTTTGTTCCAGCTTCGTACTCACCTTTTTTAGCAGATATGAGTAAGATAGCACCGTCAGCTTGGCTAGCACCAGTGACCATGTTTTTAACGAAGTCGCGGTGTCCAGGGCTATCTATGACGGTGAAGAAGTTTTTCTGGGTCTCTAATTTATAGAATGCAAGGTCAATTGTGATACCACGCTCACGTTCTTCTTTGAGACGGTCAAGGAGCCATGCGTATTTAAAGGACTCCTTACCCATGGCTTTGGATTCAGCCTCCATGTCCTTAGCATATTTCTCATCGATAGCACCAGCGTCGTAGAACAAATGTCCAATGCTTGTACTCTTACCGTGGTCGACATGACCAATAATTATCAAATTAATGTGTGGTTTAACTTTTCCACTCATTTCTCTAATCTCCTACACTGTTGACATCAGTGTGAAGCATAAAAAGGTTCGGTTTGTTCTTATAAAAAAAGTATCTATTAATAGGCATTCTTTTTGTATTAAAGTAAACTACTTATCCCAATTAAATGCGTAAAGTTTAAACACACCAGCCTTCACCGGTAGGTGGAGAATCATTTGACGAACGGATTATACGCGGGCCGTAGGCTAAAAAATAATCGTAAAGCTATGCGGTACAAAAGCAAGGATTATGTCCTTCGTAGAAAGCGCCAAGCTGAGAAAAAAGATCTTTTACAAGGAGCTCCTTTAGGCAGAGGTATTGTTTTACAAAAAGTCGGAGTCGAGTCCAAGCAACCTAACTCAGCTATACGTAAATGTGTTCGTATACAGATTATCAAAAATGGTCGGTTAGCGACAGCTTTCTTGCCTGGAGATGGTGCTCTGAATTTTGTTGATGAACATGATGAGGTAACTATTGAAGGAATCAGTGGTCCTCGTAGCCGTTCTATGGGTGACATTCCTGGAGTACGTTATAAAGTAAGTTCCGTTAATGGTGTGCCATTAAAACTGTTAGTAATTGGTAAAATCCAGAAACCTGCAAGGTAATTAAATTATTATTTACTATTTTTATACTACATAACATTAAAACTTAATTTTTAGAGATTTTAAAAGCATTCATATTTAAAAAAAATAAACATTATTTGAAAAGACTTTTATTCCTGTACCTAGTTACCCCTTCTGCAATTCGGGGCGAAATGACCAAGTGAGCGAAGAACAACAGCAACAAGAAGCAATAGTCGAAAGTGGTAGCAAAGGAATTAAGTTATTTGGGGAATGGACTTACGACAACATCGAGATAAGAGATGCTGGCTTAAAGAGATATCTCAACATTAAACCAATTCGTGTGCCTCATTCTGGTGGTCGCCATGAAGCACATAAATTCCAGAAATCTGAGATGAATATTGTTGAGAGATTAGTTAATGGTTTAATGAAGCCAGGAAGCAGTGGTGGAGACAAATCGAGAATAACAAATGTTGTAAGAACCGCTTTCAAAATAATTAGTCTTAAAGCTGGTCGAAATCCAATAGAGGTTTTAGTTAGAGCAATTGAGAACTCAGCCCCTAATGAGGATACAACAAGAATTGGTTATGGTGGAGTTGTCTATAGATTAGCTGTTGATATTGCACCTCAGAGGAGAATCGATTTAGCATTCCGATTCCTAATCAGAGGAATAAAAGAGCAAACATTTGGTAATCGTCGAACTTTAGAAGAAATTGTTGCTGATCAAATAATTGGAGCAGCAAACAATGATGGCAACAATTTTGCCATTAGACGTAAACGTGAAATTGAAAGAGTAGCTCTAGCATCAAGATAGTTTTCATAAAATTTTTTTATAATATACTACCCAAAGCGAAGCCTATCAAGCCTGAAAGCATACAGAACAGGACTAAATTTTTCATTTTTCGACTATTTTCTCTACTATTATCTTTGTATAATTTGATTGAAATATAAATTAAGCCTAAATCGGTGAATAGAACAAATGGAATATACCAAAAGGTAACATATTTTAATAGAATAGGTAACAACGATGAAATTACTGCAGATAGATACAGTAAAATTGATAAATTTACAGCATTTTTTACTCCATATAATACAGCAATTGTTCGAATTCCTTGTTTTTTATCACCCTCAACATCAACTATCCCTTTAGTAATTTCTCGCCCCGTATTAGATAAGAATGCTAGTAAACTGAAGAGTAGAGACGGTGTAAGGTTAGATACTAAAACACCTCCATAAATGAATGGAAGTGCTATACAGAAACTTACCATAATATTTCCGATAAACCCCATTCTTTTACCTATTGATGAATAAAGCATCATTATTACCCAAGCTATGGAAGCAATAATTAATGTATTAAGACCATTAAAAAACGAGGAGATAAGCCCAAGGATGCTCAATACAATTGAGTAAATTAATGCTTCTTTGGGTTTTATCAATCCACTTGGTAAAGGTCTATTTGGCTCATTAATTAAATCGATGTCGAGATCAAAATAATCATTTATAACCATGGCACTACCTGTTAATGCAAATCCTGAAAAAAAAGCAAAGAAGAAATTTGAAAATGATATGCTAAAAATATTTTTCGACGAGATTAATATACCAACTAAAATTGCTAAACCTAACATAATGGAATTAATTGGTCTAATTATCTTAAAAAATCCCAACAATCTTGATAATATCATAAATAAACGACCAGTATTCATTTTAAACAGCTTACTTATAATATAAAAATACCCTATGTGGATTAAAAGATAATTTATATTTTTTTATTTTATTTAAAAAATTAAGTTTAATGTATCTTAATTGTGTTTCAGGGTTTAACCTTTTTATGTGATAAGAGATGATAAATTAAGAATTCAGGTGAACGCTGATCTAAGGATTAAGTAGGGATAAGTTGTGAAAGTTTGGCATAAGAAAAACTACATTGGGTTGATTTTAATATTATTATTAGTTCAGTTTATGCCAAATGCTTTCGCTGATTCAAGCATAAATGGAATTGTATTAGATGAAAAAGGAGTACCTCTAAAAGGAGCTCAAATCTCATCGTTAAATGGATTACTGCTAGGAAAAACAGTTTATACTGGTGATGATGGCAAATTCGCTATTCAACCTGAAGACGGGTTTAAGCAAATCGTCATTACATATGACAACAAGTCATCCCTTGGTTGGGATTTTGTACCAACAATAATTTCTATTAATGAATTAAATGAAAAAGAAATATCAATTAAATTAATTCCAGCATGTTCCCTGGTTCCTGAAGGGGATATTCAATTTGTTGAGACTGAAAACCTACCAACATCTACAACGTATTATGTTGTTGATAATAAAAATTCAATAGTCACTCTCTCAGGCTTCACATTATCATATACAAAAAAAGCTTCATACTCAAATCCTGTAAATGTGTTTTCACAAAATGAAATCATACTGCCATTAAATTACTCCAAAATAATGGCTTCTTCTTCAATTATTATTGGTAACATGCTTGCTAACAAAATTTTTTTCATGGAAATTGAAGGCACCTTAATTCAAGGTGAAAAACGATTAATTAGCGTAACTCAAGAATCAGTGAAATATAATGTTGAGTTTGTTGATAAATTTTTAGAAAATTTGAAAATAAATTTGAATAATATGGAGAAGCTGGGATTTTATTTAGCTAAAGAAAAAAGAGATATTCTTACTGCAACTACACGGATTGAGGAAGCGAAAGTATCAATTAAAGAAAATATTTTTGATTCTTCGTATGATGTCCTTAAAAAGGGTTTTATACAAATTAGACAAGTATCTGCAACATTTGAAACCTTGCGCTTAGATGCGATTTCGAGTGTTTATATAATTCTCGGTTTTCTGGCCTTATCAGCTGTTGTAGCTGGATTTTTAATTGTTGAAAATAAGACAGTCAGCTTCATTTTAAGTGTTATATTTTATTCAATAGCATCGTACATAATTTATATTGTTTATCCCGGTAGTCAAATTATTCCTTCTATGAATTATTTACAAACTGCAATAGCATCAATTATTGTATTCACTTTACTAGCTAATATTATACCAAAATTAATTGGTTACACAACAAATGAAGATAATGTAAGAACGAGTAAAGTCCTTATACCCATTTTTTCTATAGCTAAAAGAACTTTAAGAAGGCGCCGAACGAGATTTTTTTTCACTTTGCTTTCAATCACATTACTTGTTATGAGTTTTGTAACATTAACCTCTCTCTCAGAAGAATATGGTATAATTTCTTCACTAAATTTTAGAGGAGCAGCTCCTGGAACAGGAGTGGTAATTAGGACTGGATCATGGAGTGAAAAAAATCCTGATTTTATGTTACTAAGTGATGTTGAATTAGCTTGGTTACAAAAACTTCAGAGCATAGACACTATTTCTATAAAGTATTCAAGCCAGTTACCAAGAAGGCAAATGACAACTATAGTTAAAGACATACAAAAAGTGCCAATAATGGGTATAATTGCCATAAATTCGACTTTAGAATCAGACATTATTAATTTTGAAAAAGTTTTGATTGAAGGAAATTTACCAAAATCTGGTGAAATTGCGATTCCTTTATCAATGAAAGAGGCGCTCTCTGCAAAAATCAATGATGATATTACTATATTTTCAATTACCTTGAAAATTAGTGGCATTCTTGATGATATTGAGTTTTCAAGGCTTCAAGAATATGATGGCAGAAATTATTTACCAGATAAACTTGTGAATGTGAGCCCACCAGGTGAAGCTCCTTCATATGAGCAATATACATGTGATCCATCAGAAGTAATTATTTTAGATTCAAACTCGATTACAAAAGTTGTGGGTGTTGGTATAATTAGGGTTGCATTAAGTACTAAACATGGTATTGATGTT
>VGJH01000074.1 GCA_016867505.1 Candidatus Bathyarchaeota archaeon | reverse complement strand
ACTAAAAGGTATTTTTCAAGTTCTTTTCTGTTAACCAGCAATGCATTTAATCCAGTTTTTATTGCCTCAATATTATCTGATAAAATCAATCCCTGACTTTCGGCTTCTGAATAAGTCTGTTTAATCAGGTTTTTTGCATTTAAGGTTAACATAGCATATACTCTTCAAAATTAGGGGATTTTATCCAAGCAATCTAATTGCCCTAACTGGACATGCGTCCACACATAAGCCACATGTAATGCCGTTACATACAGCTTCATTTAATTCAACTTTATTGCTTGGATCATATTTTAGAGCATTCATTGGGCAAAGACTCACGCATGCTCCACAGCTCGTGCACTTAACTTCATCTTTTTCAATTAATTTAGGTACATCTACTGTCACACCCCTTTTTCTAAAAGCTTTAGCTAAGCGTTCAGCGTGTTCAGAGTCGACATCTATTAAAATTTCTCCGCCCTGTTGGTTTACATAAGCACTCATAATGTTTAGAGGAATTTTTTCTTCAAGTATCACTTGTGAAGTGACTGGTTCATGGACTTTTTCGTTATCAAAACGTAACATCATTCTAACCATTTATATTACCTCCAACAAGTTTTGCGATGTCTTCACTAGTGATTATTCCCAACACTTTTTGAGTCCCATCAATCACTGGAAGAGCTGAAATATTGTGTTGCGTTAATCTTTTAGCTACCACTTCTAAAGGCTCGTTTGAGCTTGCGGTATAAACTCGAGTAACAATGATTTCTTTGAGAGTTTTAACTCCATTTGCTATTGCTTTCGTAATATCCCACGATGTTACAATTCCTGTTAGTTTGTAATTTGTATCAACTACTACGATGTGGTTAACATTTTTTGTAATCAATCTTTTTGCTACTGTTTCAATGGCTTCAGTTTCTTCACAAGTTACTGCTTTTTGTAGTATACTATCAACAAAGGCTGCTCCACCTTTGGTTTGTCTCATTGGCTTTGCTTGTCCTTCTTGTGATAATCTTTCAACAGGTAAAGTTAAAGTAAAATTCCCTTGTTGTATCCAAGAAGCTAACTCTCTACAAATCGATTCTGCTTTCTCAAGACTACTGATGCTGCTAACTTTAATTTCTTTGTTGTTTAGATTCAATTTTCCGCTTTTCAATTCTTTATAACTTACTTTCCTTAATGTTGGTCTTCCACGTCGAGGTACTCCATAATCGATAACATCTGTTAAAATATCTTCATCCCGAATAGCAGCTTTTTCAGCTAATTCAATGTTTAGTAAAGGAATCGGTATACCTAAACCAATGTAAATTGAAGAACCATACCCAGTAAAAGTGGCACCTCTAAGATAATTAGAGTTCATTTGTTTGGCATTTCCTTTCACCATTAGGGTTCCATATCCAGTACTTGGACTATGTTGTGTCCCTTCTCCAATAACATACCCTTGACCTCCACCCAAGAAAATTTTGGTACCTAATCCTATTGTTTCATAGTTAGGGTCATTACTTAAAGGAGCTATTTCACCTGCTCCACTATATGTTGCATTACGGTATTTTGGTAATAATTTGCCCATGTAAGTGTAGATAATCTCATCACGACCATTCACTGCACAACTGTATCTTTGATACCCGTTCCTGAAGTTTAATAAAATGAATTGATTAAGATCATCCTTTGTGATTGTAGTTTCAACTTCTGTTCGAGGATAACAATCGGTCCCATATGCGGTTGCTCTAAGTTCAACTTCATCTCCTTTGACAAGATCTTCAATTACATACCCTCCACCATATTCGAATCCTTTTGTTTCACTACCAATCGTGGCACCAATAAAAAGATCCACAGCTGCTCCTGGATGAGTGATTGGCACATCATTAATCCAAGCATGCTGAATTTTTATTGGTGGATCAGAATGTCCGACATTAATCAATGCACCACTACTACACATAGCACCAAATGTGCCTGTAGTGACTACATCAATTTCATTAAAAGCAACTTGGATCCCTTTACTATCCACAAGTTTTTTGAATTCAGAGACGGGTAAAACCTGAATGTCTCCCTTTCTAATTTTAGTATTAATCTCTTCTATTGTTCGTTTTTTACTTGGTTGATTATTTGATTTGAGATTTTTTCCCTCCAATATAGATGCAGGCATTAAGTATATTCTCAAATAAATAAGTTACTGTGTTTTATATTCCTAGACGAATTTTTCTATGTTTCTTAAGGCGATAATAAAAATATTAAATTAATACGAAATACAATTGGTCTCTAGTTTCATCATCACTTAAATAAAGGAGATAATGAATTAACGACGAAAAGGTGTCAAGTTTGAGAATTGCGGTTGTAGATAAAGAACGTTGTAAGTCAGAAAAATGTGATTTAGTTTGCATTAGATTTTGTCCAATGGTAAGAACACGTCGTGAAGCGATCAGACTTGGCGAAGATAAGAAGGCTTATGTTGCTGAATTAATTTGTAGTGGCTGTGGGATATGCGTAAAAAAATGTTCCTTCGATGCGTTAAGGATTGTTAATCTACCTGATGAGTTAAAAACAGATCATACGCATCGTTTTGGAGCTAATGCTTTTACACTTTATAGATTACCAACTTTAAAGCAAGGTTCAGTTGTTGGATTGCTTGGTAGAAATGGAATGGGGAAGTCTACGATACTTAGAATTCTTGCAGGTGAATTGATCCCCAATCTTGGTAATTACTTGGAACCACCGAATAAGGAGGATGTTAAATCAAATTATTCTGGTGAACCCATGTATGATTATTTAGATTCTTTGTATAAAGGTAAAACCCAAATTGTCTTAAAGCCTCAATATGTCGATAAGATTCCTAAAGTTGTTTCTGGAACAGTTTCTGAGGTATTAAAGAGACTGGATCAAAGAGGAATATTAGAAAAAGTAGCTAAGGACCTAGAGATTGATCACATTCTTGATAGACCTTTAGAGGTTTTGAGTGGTGGTGAACTTCAGCGAGTAGCAATAGCAACTGCTGTGATTAGAGATTCACAGGTCTACTTATTTGATGAGCCTTCAAGTCACCTTGACATATATCAAAGAATCAAAGCAGCAAAAGTCATCAGAAATCTTATCGATGAAAATAAAATGATTGTAGCTGCTGAACACGACCTCGCTGTTCTAGATTACATGAGTGATGATGTCTTTCTATTATATGGTGAACCAGATGTATATGGAATAGTAAGTCATATTCATACAGTGCGTGAAGGTATCAATATTTACATTAATGGATATATTCCTGATGAAAATATTCGGTTCCGTGACACTCCAATAGTTTTTCATGATAAACCACCAAACATTGTGAAAGGAAAAACAAGAATATTGTTAGAATGGTCCGCATTAAAGAAAAAATTTGAGGATTTTACTTTAGATGTTGAGGCAGGAAACATTGGAGTTGGTGATGTTGTCGGAATACTCGGTATGAATGGTATAGGTAAAACTACTTTTATTAAAATGCTTGCGGGAGTAGAAACTCCTGATGAAGGCGGAGTAAGTAATCCCAATTTGAAGGTTAGCTATAAGCCACAATATATTAGTGGTAGAATTGATGGCTCTGTTGAAGATGTGTTAAGGAAAGCAGCTGGAGAAAAATTCGTTGAAGAATGGTATAAGGCTGAGATACTTGAACCACTTCATGTTAAGAGAATGCTTGAAAGAGATGTAAGAATCCTTTCTGGAGGAGAATTACAGAGGGTAGCAATTGCTGAGTGTTTAAGCAGAGCAAGCGACATTTACCTCCTTGATGAACCAAGTGCATATCTTGATGTTGAAGAGAGACTTGCTGTTGCTAGAGCTATTAGAAGAATAACTAAAATGCATGGTGTTACAGCATTCGTAGTTGAACATGATATAGTAACTCAAGATTTTATTGCTGACAAAATAATGGTGTTCACTGGTGAAGCTGGTAAAAAAGGCTATGCTGGTCAACCATTAAGTCTTGAAAATGGGATGAATACATTCCTCAAAGAAATGGCGGTGACCTTCAGAAGAGACCCTGATACTAAAAGACCTAGAGTTAATAAAGCTGGTTCCAAACTTGATAGAGAACAAAAAGAATTAGGGAGATATTATTACTCACAAAATTAACTAAGATCAACTGGGGTCGGTATAAAGAAAGTGATTAATGTTTAAATTATTAAAATTAAAATTCGCCACGTTTGTCCCTTAATATTAAGCATGTATTTAATCTATTAAAACTGGTTTTTAAGTCAAACTGGTATCCATCTAATAAATATTTATAGCAAATGTTTTCAAATATTAATACAAGATGCTATTTCAAACCATCAAATCCGAAATTGTTTCACACCTATCTTATATTTTCTCTTCAAAAGGTGAAGCAGCTGTAATTGATCCGAGACGAGATGTTGAAGTTTATACGAAGACTCTTACTGAATGGGGTTCAAAATTAAAATTTATTTTTGAAACTCATAGGAATGAGGATTATGTGATTGGTTCAATTGAGTTATCAAAAATAACTGGTGCAAAAATAATTCATGGGCCAGGTCTTCCATGGAAATATGGCGAAACCTATATTGACAATCAAAAATTTTTATTTGGAGCACTAACCGTCGTAGCTTTACATACACCAGGGCATTCACCCGATAGCAGTTGTTACGCAGTAATTGACAATGAGACCGGTAACAAACCAATCCTTGTATTTACAGGTGACACGCTATTCGTTGGTGATGTAGGTAGAACTGATTTCCTAGGAAAGGAAAATACTCCTAAAATGTCAGCGTTATTATTTGATGGGATACATGAAAAACTAATCCCATTGGGTGATGGGGTAATTATTTATCCTGCGCATGGATCTGGTTCAGTCTGTGGAGGTAATATCGCTGAAAGAGAATTCAGCACTATTGGCGCTGAAAAAGCGATGAATTCCCTGTTAGCCCTGAAAAAAGACAAATTCATTAATAAAAAAATTGCTGAGAAGCATGAGAAATCCCCATATTTCAAATATATGGAGATTTATAATTTAGAAGGACCACCGGATAAAAAAATACCAATTGTTAATGCATTGAAACCAAAAGAGTTTATGGCTTCATTAGATAACGGAGCAAAAATTATTGACACAAGAAGTGCTGCCAGTTTTGGAGGAGCACATATTCAAGGCTCATATAATCTAGTTCCAAATAGATTAAACAATGCTGGATGGGTAGTAGACTTAAATGAAGAAGTTTTACTGGTCTCAGAAGATCCCGATGATATTAATTATGCTACTGTAAACCTCTACAGGATGGGCTATGATAAATTTGTAGGTTATTTAACGGGTGGAGTAGAGTCATGGCTTAAGGAAGGTTACCCTCTTCAGAAAATTAACTTAATTGATGTATTCACATTGAAAAAAAATATTGATTCTAAAGAAGATATGACTATTTTGGATGTACGACGTTACAATGAATGGGATGATGGTCACATTAAAGATGCTATACACATTTACCTTGGTAAGCTCCCTGAAAGGCTAAGCGAAGTACCTGAAAATAAACCAGTTTATGTAATTTGCAAAACAGGTAGCAGATCAAGCTTTGCATCAAGCATATTAATTAGAGCTGGGAGAAAAAATATTTACAATATACTTGGCGGAATGGATGCCTGGAAAAAGTTAGGCTACCCCATAATTTCCTAATGTTTTTTAAATACGCTTCTAAAAAGTAGTACATGTTTCCATTAGGAATAGAACCCTATCTAATTGGTGGAATAATAATAGGCTTAGGAACAAGCTTAATTTACATTTTAACTGGTCTCCATGCAACCCAAAGCAGCTTTTTCAGCGCAACCTTAAGCTACTTCAGTAAATTGAGACACTTTCAAGAAGAACATTTTGTTAAAGAAAGAGTATGGCGATTATACTTAGCAGCAGGATTAATCACAGGAGCAATTATCTACACTATTTTAGTATCCCCAACAGGATTCTGGGTAACAAAAATTGAGTTATGGCGTCTTGCCCTAGGTGGGCTTTTAGTTGGTGTTGGTACCAGATTAAGCAATGGCTGTACAAGTGGTCATGGAATAAGTGGCCTAGCTTCACTTTCAACAACCAGTCTATATGCAGTTATTACATTCATGGTGACAGCAATCATCACAACTCATTTACTTGAAATAATTGGAGTGGTTTAATGAATCTAAGAAA
The DNA here is from genome assembly GCA_016867505.1 of Candidatus Bathyarchaeota archaeon. GTDB lineage: Archaea > Thermoproteota > Bathyarchaeia > TCS64 > TCS64 > UBA8941. The sequence continues at coordinate 149 of VGJH01000074.1, read as the reverse complement.
TTTATCTGTTTATTTTGGTGGAATATTATTTGGTTTTGGCTTAGCTTACAGTGGGATGACTAAACAGGAAATTGTTCTTAGTTTTCTGAGACTTGATGATTTGGGCTTAATTTTTGTTATGGGTGGAGCTGCGTTAGTTACATTTGTAG